>JAFTYF010000071.1 GCA_017461395.1 Ruminococcus sp. | reverse complement strand
GCAACAGACTGCAGATCATGGGGATCGACAATGCCTATTATTCAAGCACCTTTGATCTCAGAAATGAGTTTACCGTCCGTGATGACTGCTTCAGCCTTCTGCTTGCGCATATTCCGAATTATGATAAATTGTCTGTGTTTGGTGCTGATCTTACACTTTGCGCTGATACTCATGGAGAAATGGTTCAGCTGCCGTTTGATTTAGGACCGGTATATTCTTCAAAGTACAGTCAATGGTTTCCGCAGATGACTCTTGATGAAGAAATCTATGATAAAGGGATTTTTCCATACAGCGGCGGAAATATGTTCATATCATCGGGACTTGGAATATCACCAGCACCGATAAGATTCAACAACAGACCGGAAGTAGTCATTATTGACGTTGTTCCGGAGTAATCGGAGGAAATAAAAATGTATACGGATATAGCTGTGATAGGCGGCGGAGCTTCCGGTCTTGCTGCTGCCATAGGTGCAAAAACAGAAAATCCAAATGTATCTGTAACTGTTTTCGAGAAGCTTGACAGAGTTGGAAAGAAGCTGCTGTCTACTGGAAACGGCAGATGCAATCTCAGCAGCAGAAGACTTGTTTCAGAGCATTATCATGGCTCAGTGAAAAATCTCATGGAGATAATAAGGAATACTCCGTCAGCGGAGGAATTCTTCATGACAATGGGCGTTCCGGTTATCTCTGATGAGCAGGGAAGAATGTATCCACGCAGCGAAAGTGCGGCGTCTGTTCTGAGATCGCTTAGAATGAGAACTTCTGAGCTTGATATTATTGAGGAATGTGGATTTGAGCTGACAGAAATACGCAGAAATAAACGAGGATTTATTATTACCTCAAAGTCTGGAATTACTGCCGAATGCCGTCGTATTATTGTTTCAGCCGGAGGATATGCAGCTCCACAGCTTGGCACGGACGGCTATGTTATGCGGTTATTCCGAGATATGGGATATAAAACGGCAAAGCTTTGTCCGGCAATTGCGCCGCTTAGAGTTTCTTCGGACAAGCTGAAAGGACTTAAAGGAATCCGTGTAAAGGGTTCAGTTTCGGCTGTTTCCGGAGGGGAAATTCTGAAAACAGAGTACGGTGAGATTCAAATTACAGAAAACGCACTGTCTGGAATATGCGTATTCAATCTTGCACGATTTTTCAATGAATATGAGGGAAGACTTGCACTTAGGCTTGATTTTGCGGCTGATCTTGAAAAATCAGAGCTTACGGACTATCTTGAACGTGTAAGAATTCAAAGAGCTTCTTATCCATTGGAGGAGCTTCTTACCGGATTTTTTTCGAAAAATCTTGCTGTTTACCTTGTAAAGAATACGTTTGGACGTCCACTTACAGAGAAAATTTCCACGCTCAGAAAAAGAGATATCATTGCGCTTGCAGACAGGATAAAGTCGCTGGAATTTGAGATTTCCGGCTGCTCATCATGGAATAACGCACAGGTGACAGCCGGTGGTATTCACGGAAGCTGCGTCGATACTGAGCTTCAATCCATCCGTGACAGAGGAATTTATTTTTGCGGTGAAATTCTTGATGCAGACGGTGACTGCGGCGGATATAATCTCCAGTGGGCATGGTCGTCAGGATTGTGGGCTGGAAGAAACTGTGCGTGTTCGCTGAAAGGAGAAAAGTGATGATAAGAGTCGGGAATATAAAAGTTCCGCTTGATTTTGATTTCAACGATCTTGTGGGATTCTGTACACGAAGGCTCGGAATATCCGAAAATAATCTGAGAAAAGTACGTCTTGCGAAAAAATCAGTTGACGCCCGTAAAAAGTCTGACATAAATTTTATCATTTCACTTGATATTGAGGCAAAGGATGAAAAAAAGCTTCAGAAAACGCTGAAAAATGCGGTTTTTGTAAATGAATTCCGTTATAAGATAGATCATGTTCAGCCAGTGAGCATACGTCCGGTGATTGTTGGATTCGGACCGGCAGGTATGTTCGCCGCACTTGTTCTTGCAATGGCAGGAGCACGTCCGATAGTTTTAGAGCGTGGAGCAGATGTTGACTCCCGTGTGAAAGCAGTTGAAGAATTTCGTATGACAGGCAGACTCAATACAGAATGTAATATTCAATTTGGTGAGGGCGGCGCAGGAACTTTTTCTGACGGAAAGCTCACGACTGGCATCAAAGATAAGCGTATAGGCTGGATAATGAGCCGTCTTGTGGAATTCGGCGCACCTGAGGAGATTCGGTATCTTGCCAAGCCTCATATTGGGACGGATAAGCTTCGTGATGTAGTAAAAAATCTGAGGGAACGTGTTATTTCTCTTGGCGGCGATGTGATATTCGGAGCAAAATTCTGCGGATATAAAGCGGAAAACGGCTGTATTTCGTCTGTTTTTTATGAAAAGGATGGCAACCTCCATACAATTGAAGCGACTGATGTTATACTTGCGACCGGTCATAGCGCAAGGGATGTTTTTGAGCTTTTATATCGTGAAAATGTAAGTCTTTCACAGAAGAATTTTGCAGTAGGCGTCAGAATCGAACATAAAAGAGCGTTCATTGATAAGGCAATGTACGGTGATTTTGCAGATCATCCGGCGCTGAAAGCCGCTGATTATAAGCTTGCGGTACATCTTCCGAATGGCAGGACGCTTTATACATTCTGTATGTGTCCGGGCGGCGAAGTAGTTGCTGCATCCTCAGAGGAAAAGAGGCTTGCGGTTAATGGTATGAGCTGTTTTGCCCGTGACGCAGAAAATTCCAATAGTGCTCTGCTTGTAAATATTGACACAAGCGATTACGGCAGTGATCATCCTCTTGCAGGAATGTATTTTCAGCGTGAGCTTGAAGAAAAGGCTTTTATTGCCGGAGGTGCAGACTACTGTGCTCCAGTGATCACGGTAGGAGAATTTCTCGGAAATAACGCTGGAAAAGATGTTGCTCCTTCGTATCGTCCCGGAGTAAAAAGAGTTCATCCGTCGGAATATCTTCCTGATTTTGTATGTGACTCTCTGAAAATGGGAATACCTGAAATGGGGAAAAAAATAAAAGGATTTGATTCTTCAGGTGCCTTGCTTACCGGAATCGAAAGCCGCAGCAGTTCTCCTGTCCGTATAAACAGGGGAGAGGATATGCAGTCGCTCTCGCTGAAAGGACTCTATCCATGCGGTGAGGGTGCAGGATATGCAGGCGGTATCGTTTCAGCGGCGGCTGACGGAATGAAGTGTGCAGAGGCTGTTATCAGCAGAATAAAAGGTAAAATATTCTGATAATATTATTGAATATCGGAGGAAATTATGAAACTTAATATTATTGGCGGAGAAATGGAACGCAGCGAGATAGATGAGTATATAAAATATGCCGGAATGAAGCATCCCGGACGACAAATCAGACAGATGGATATAATTATCGACGGTGAATTTGTTGATCTGAAATTTTATTTCGGAGATCTTGATTTTCAGCACGCTTACCGATCGGCTGATTATCTTGTCAACAGCATGGAGAAGCTCAATGATGCAAAGCAGTCAGAGTTTTCGCAGAAGGAACGTCACGGAATACAGGAGAAGTAAAAAATGATTCTTACAAATATAGGAACGATAAAGGAAATACTTTCACGTCATGGGTTCAGTTTTTCAAAGGGGTTGGGACAGAACTTTATTACAAATCCCGATATATGTCCGAGAATAGCAGAAAACGGAAACGCACGGGAAGGCTTCGGAGTTATAGAAATCGGTACGGGTATTGGGGTTCTTACAGCTGAACTTGCAAGACGTGCCGATAAGGTATGCGCTGTAGAGATTGACAGCAGACTTCTTCCGATTTTGGACGAAACACTTGCAGATTTCGACAATATAAAAATATTCAATGAGGATGTTATGAAATGTGATCTTCATAAGATCATACGGGAGGAATTTTCAGGCTTAAAAGCAGCTGTCTGCGCAAACCTTCCATATTATATTACTTCGCCGGTTCTCATGCTTCTGCTGGAAAGCCGTCTGCCTGTGGAATCTATAACAGTAATGGTCCAGAAGGAGGCTGCACAGCGTCTTTGTGCGAAAGTCGGCAGCCGAGAATCTGGTGCTATTACCGTTGCCGTAAATTACTACGGCAGCGCAAAACAGCTTTTCGGTGTTTCAAGAGGAAGCTTCATGCCGTCACCGAATGTAGATTCTGCGGTAATAAAGATCGAGCCGCGTAGCACCCCTCTTCTTGATGAGGAAAATGAGAAATTCTTTTTCAAGGTCGTAAAGAGCGGTTTTTCCCAGCGCAGAAAAACTGCTGCGAATGCTCTTTCGTCTATTATGGGGATTCCTAAGGAAAATATATACTCAGCCCTCAGGGAACTTGATCTCAGCGAAACTGCACGTCTTGAGGGACTAGAAATGGAACAGCTGATCGAATTTTCAAAAATCCTGAAAAAATCCATGAATTAAGCTGAATTCATTTGTATATACGACAGACTTCGTCAAAGGATAGTGGTATAATAGTTGTAATATATGTACTATTATCTCTGAGGTGGTCTGGATGTTTAAAAGAAATAATCTGAAAAAACTAACAGAAAGCCCATCAGCTGCATCAGCAGGGGCTTTTCTTCTTTCATTCGGGGCAGGGTGGCTCCTTTCCGGAACTGATATCGCAGGAGCAGCAATATTTGCTGATGTTTCCCTTGCAGGCGGACTGAATCTCTCATATTCTGCAGCAGTATTTATAGGCGGTCTTGTGAGAAGTATTATACAGGGAACTGTAGGGCGAAATATCGTGAAAATCACTGCTGCGCTGATAGTTGTGATAGTCAAGATGTTCACTGAACCTGCAAATGAGCCTAAAGTAAGCGGAATATCCACGTTTTGTGCTGTTTTTGCATCAGGAGCCGCTATATCTGCCGTCATAGGAGAGTTGTTCTACAGGCTGATATACTATTTGCTCTATGCTGCCCTTGCCGGATATACCGCTTATTCAGTCTGTCTGATAATTTCGGGATATAAAATGAAACGTGCGGCTGATCTTTCATCTGTTTCAGGATGTGCATATGCCGTGGTGTATATTCTCTTTATCACATCCCTTTGTTCTGTCGATATTCCATTTATCAATGCAGGTATTGTTTTAGGTGCAGCAGTAACTCTTGCAGGAGCTTATTTTTACCGGTATACTGGCGGAGTACTTTGTGGAGCACTGACTACCTGCGGAGCATTTCTTTCTTCAGCGTCTTGTGGGATGACTGTTGTGCTTCTTCCGGCAGCAGGGCTTCTTACAGGCTATCTTTACAGGCAGAAGATAAATACTGCAGCCGGATTTTTTACAGCACTCAATTTCATGCTTATGATACTCACTGGTGTAAAACCTGAGAGCATAAACAGTATGTTCAATATTATTTGCGGAACTGCATTATTCCGGTTTGGCGCTCCTTTTTATTCGGATAAATGGATAATTACCGGTGACAGTTCAGCTGCTGCGCTGCCGGAGATACTTGGTACAAGGATGAGCTTTTTGTCCGATTCCATAGGGAATATCAGGGAGGAATCAGAGAAAATCGCCGGACTGATAGCTGAAAACAGAGAAAAAAAGGATGAAATTCCAGACAGTACAAATTCCGTGTGCAGCCGATGCTTCCGGCGTTTGAATTGCTGGAAAAGCGACTTTGACAATACTGTCAGAGGATTCCGTCGGCTGTCGCAGATGAGCGAGTTTTCTAAAGAAGGGTTTCCGTTTGAGCTTGATGATTGTCTGCATAAAAGTGAGCTTCGTGAAGCTTTTGAAAAAAGATCAAGAGAAAAAGCAACGGCGAAGCTTTTGGAAATGCGGTTTTCTGAGAGCAGAAAGCTTCTTTCAGAGCAGATAAAAATTATCGAGGAAGTTGCAGAATCCGCCGGAGAACGCATGGATGTGCGTTATTCAGAGCCTATAAGCCGCAGTATCAGGGACAAGCTCGTTAAATTCGGAATGAAACCCAGCAGCGTGATAGCGTACTATAATTCACGCAACAGGCTGCTTGCAGAGATATATTTCAGCTATGCCGATGCTCCTCAGGAATGCAGAAGGATATGTGACCTTGTTTCTGATGAACTTCGTATTCCGCTTGACAGTGCGGGTATAGTCAGATCAGGTCGTGAAGTCAGAATCCGTCTTTTTGAAAGTCCTGAGTATTCTCTTGAAGTTTACGGAGCATCAGTTTGTGCAGATAATTCAAGAGAAAACGGCGATACATCCATGATATTCAGCGATGGAACGGGTGTGAGTTATGTAATTCTTTCCGATGGTATGGGGTGCGGAAAAAATGCGGCAGTCGAATCACGCATGGTAGTGAGAATGTTCAGACGGCTGATAAGCAGCGGCGTAAATTATTCCTCTGCGATAAAGCTCATCAATTCAATTATGCTGACGAAATCACGGGATGAAGCGTTTGCGACGCTTGATGCCGTCAGGATAGACCTTGACAGCTGTGGATTGACGGTCATAAAATCCGGAGCAACAGCCACTCTTATACGTCATCGTGGCAGTGTGATGAAGATAACTTCTCCGACCTTTCCTATCGGGATCTATGAGCAGTCTGATACATTTTCAAAGGACTATGATTTTGAGGACGGCGATATTATCATCATGTTTTCTGACGGAATCAGTGAAAACGCATACAGCTTCATAAAAGAATTACTATTGAGAGACGGCGATCTGAAAAGCATTGTGGACGAGATCTGTATTAAATCCGAAGTATTCAATCCGGCGGTCCGAAGTGATGATGTAACTGTTATTGGTATCCGTGTAATGCGGTCACGGACAAAATAATATCATAGTTTATTAACATTTGTGTCATATGTGCATAATGATAAATAACAATGTGAGAAAATATGTCAAATTGCACTAATATGTGCTGCGATAATTAGTATATTATCTGAAATTTTGTATGAGTTTTAAAAAATAACTTGAATAATTCTCTGTTTTCTGTTAAAATGTAAATAGCAAAGGAGGCTGAATTATGTCAGTTAGTAATAAAAAAAGTCAGAATGATTTTCCACTGTATCTGTTTTATCAGGGGAAAAATTATGAGGCTTATAAATTCTTCGGAGTACATTCAAAGAAAAAAGGAAAAGGGCAAGTATTCAACTTTAAGGTTTGGGCTCCTGCTGCAAAGAGCGTATCTGTTGTAGGCGACTTCAATGACTGGGACCGCACTAAAAATCCTATGAAGCTTATTGCTGACGGTGTGTGGGAGGCTGATATATCTAAGCTGAAACAGTTTGATGCCTATAAGTACAGCATCGAGACGCATGACGGCAGAACGATACTCAAATCAGATCCATACGGCGCTCATTTCGAAACCCGTCCAGGAACTGCTTCTAAAATATACGAAAGCAGCTACGAGTGGAACGATAAGGATTGGTTTGAATCTAAAAAAAATAAAAGCATATATAAAAGTCCGGTGAATGTCTATGAAGTTCATCTCAGCTCATGGAAAAGAGAGGAAGAACGTGAATTCATAGATTATATCACATTTGCCAAGGATATTATTCCGTATCTTAAAAAAATGTCATATACCCACGTTGAATTCATGCCGCTTACGGAATATCCCTTTGACGGTTCGTGGGGATATCAGGTAACAGGATATTTTGCTCCGACTTCGCGCTATGGAACGCCAGATGATTTCAGAAAAATGATCGATATGTTCCATAAAGCCGGTATAGGCGTTATCTTAGACTGGGTACCAGCGCACTTCCCGAAGGATGAGGCTGGCCTTTACGAATTTGACGGCACCTGCTGTTATGAATATACTGACGAGCGCAAAAGAGAGCATAAGGCATGGGGAACAAGAGTATTCGATTATGGTAAGGCAGAGGTATGCTCATTCCTCATTTCAAGTGCAAATTATTGGTTTGATGAATTCCACATTGACGGTCTGAGAGTTGATGCAGTAGCTTCGATGCTCTATCTTGACTATGACAGACGTGACGGCGAATGGTGTGCCAATATATATGGGGGAAATGAAAATCTTGAGGCTGTTGAATTTCTCAAGCACCTCAATGAAGCAGTTTTCTCAAAGCATCCTGATGCACTCATGATCGCTGAGGAATCAACGGCATGGCCTCTCGTTACAAAGCCTACTGACATAGGTGGTCTTGGCTTTAATTTCAAGTGGAATATGGGCTGGATGAATGATATGCTCAGCTATATGTCACTTGATCCGATATACCGTTCATTTAACCACGATAAGCTTACATTCTCGTTCTTCTATGCATTTTCTGAGAACTATATTCTGCCGATTTCTCATGATGAGGTTGTTTATGGAAAGTGTTCCATGATAAACAAGATGCCAGGCGAGTATGAGCAGAAATTTGCGTCATATCGTGCTTTTCTTGCGTATATGATGGCTCATCCCGGAAAGAAGCTCCTCTTTATGGGACAGGAATTCGGACAGATGAATGAATGGAATTACCAGACGCAGCTTGACTGGAATCTCATGGAATTTGATTCGCACAAGAATCTTCTGAAATTCTCTGAAAAGCTTAATAAATTCTATACTGAAAATTCTCCAATGTGGCAGAATGATGATTCGTGGGGCGGATTCAGCTGGATCTCAAATGACGATTATAAGCAGAGCGTTATTGCTTTCAGACGTATAGACGATAATGGCGATGAAATTATCGCTGTATGTAATTTTGTGCCCGTTGAGCGCAGAGACTATAGAATAGGCGTTCCGTATAAGGGAAGATATAAGCTGGTGTTCAATACTGATGCTGCTGAATTCGGCGGTTCAGGTATATCTGAAAAGTCGTTTAAAACAGAAAATGAGGGGATGCATGGTCATGACCAGAGCATTTCTATGACGCTTGCTCCGCTTTCAGTAGTATATCTCAAATATGCTCCTGTAAAGAAGAGAACGCCGAAAACTGACGCAGTGCCGGAGACTCCGGAAAAACCAAAGAAAACAAGAAAAAAGGCTGCGGAAAATTCATCTGATAAATAATTGATCATATAAACAATTTCAGGAGGAATACTATATGTACACAAAAAAGAGAGTCGTTGCAATGCTTCTTGCCGGCGGACAGGGAAGCAGACTTTATGCACTGACCAAAAATGTAGCAAAACCCGCAGTTCCATACGGCGGAAAATATCGTCTTATTGATTTTCCGCTTTCAAATTGTACCAATTCAGGTATTGATACAGTAGGCGTCCTCACACAGTATCAGCCTCTTGTGCTTAATGAATACATCGGCAACGGACAGCCGTGGGATCTTGATAAGATGAATGGCGGCGTTCACGTTCTGCCTCCTTATGAAACTCAGGCAGGAGCATCATGGTATGAAGGAACAGCCAATGCTATTTATCAGAATATGCGCTTTATCGAGCGATATGATCCTGAGTACGTTGTTGTTCTCGGCGGCGATCATATCTATAAGATGGATTATTCCAAAATGGTTGATTTTCATGTTGCCAATAATGCAGACTGTACTATATCTGTTATTGACGTTCCAAGAGCTGAGGCTTCACGTTTCGGAATTATGATCTGCGACGATCAGAACAAGGTTGTTGATTTCGTTGAAAAGCCGAAGGAACCGAAGTCAACCCTTGCTTCAATGGGTATCTATGTTTTCACATGGGAAAAGCTTCGCAAGTATCTAATTGAAAACGAGGAAGATGCCAATGCAAAGCGTGATAGGGGAGAAAGCTGGTCAAAGGATTTCGGTAAGGATATAGTTACATCTATGCTTCGCGATAATCAGCGCCTTTTTGCCTATGAATTTGAGGGCTACTGGAAGGACGTTGGAACTCTGGATTCTCTTTGGGAAGCAAATATGGATCTTCTCAGTCCGAGTGTTCCGCTTGATCTTTATGATCCAAGCTGGAAGATCTATTCCAGAAGCAACTATATGCCGCCGCAGTATATCGGTGATAATGCAAATATTGAAAATTCTATGATATCTGAGGGCAGTGAGATCGACGGAACTGTTGATTTCTCTATCCTGTTCTCTGGTGTAACTATTGAAGAAGGCGCAACTGTAAATTACAGTATTGTTATGCCTGGAACAGTAATCAAATCAGGTGCTGTTGTTGAATATGCGATTATCGGTGGAGACAGCGTTATCGAAGGTGGAGCAAGAGTCGGCACAAGTCCGGAAAATGTTGAAAACAGAGACGACTGGGGTATTGCCGTAGTAGGTCATAATGTTACCGTTTCTGCAAATAAGGTTGTTGAACCTAAGCAGATCATCGGCGACAATATCTGATCGGAGGAGTTTTAGTATGAGTGTTAATTACAATGTTTTAGGACTTATTTTCGCAAGTATGCACGATGCTTATGTAAGCGAGCTTACAAAGCAGAGAACAATGGGATCAATCCCTTTCGGAGGTCGCTACAGACTTATAGATTTTCCGCTTTCCAACATGGTGAATTCCGGAGTTTCCGAGGTGGGCGTAATCACAAAATCAAATTATGGCTCACTCCTTGATCACCTCGGTTCAGGACGTGAC
Source organism: Ruminococcus sp. (assembly GCA_017461395.1). GTDB lineage: Bacteria > Bacillota > Clostridia > Oscillospirales > Ruminococcaceae > Ruminococcus. The sequence goes on along the minus strand of JAFTYF010000071.1, from coordinate 19,509 downwards.
TGGGATCTTTCACGTAAAAAGGGCGGACTTCATCTGCTCCCGCCTTACAGTCAAACAGGAGGAATCTATAAGGGTCGTCTTGATGCTCTCAATAACGTTTGGAGCTTTGTTGAGCATTCAAAAGCACAATATGTTATCATGGCAAACTGCGACGTCGTTACAACTATCAATTTTGATCCTGTGCTTAAGCAGCATATGAAATCAGAGGCTGATATTACATTGATTTACAGCAAGGGTTACTATGACGGCGAGAAAAATACATCTACAACAGTTCTTGAATTTGATGAAAATAACAGTCTCAAGGATGTTCTTGTTGCGCCAAAAATTTCTGGTGAGTGCAATATCTGGCTTGAAATGATGATCATCAGCAAAGATTTCCTGAAGAAAATAGTATCTGATGCGGCAAGCAGAAATAAGTTCAGCTTTACCCGTGAAATTCTTCAGGGAAAGAAGGAAGAATATAAGATTATGGGCTATGAGCATAAGGATTTCTTTACAAGAATTGATAGTGTTCAGAGCTATTATAACGCAAGCAAGATGCTCCTTGATAAGGAGAAGCGTTCAGCACTTTTCAAGAAGTCAATGCCTGTATATACTAAAATTGGCGACAATGGTCCTGCAAAGTACGGTCTTGAATCCAATATAAAGGATTCTCTTATTGCGGATGGCTGTATAATAGAGGGAACTGTTGAAAATTCGATACTTTTCAGAGGCGTAAGAGTAGGCAAGGGTGCTGTTGTTAGAAATTGTGTATTGCTTCAGGGAACTCGTGTTGGAAAAAAATGCAACATTTCATCTGTAATAACAGATAAGAACGTTGAGATAAGCAATGATAAAGTTCTGACAGGATCAGAATCATACCCACTTTATATTAATAAAAACGGAAAAATATAATGGCGGTGATAGAATAATGAATATTCTTTTTGCTGCAAGTGAGGCTGTTCCTTATGCAGCCTCAGGCGGTCTTGCCGATGTAACCGGCTCTCTGCCAAAAGCAATAAATGACAAAGGTAATGACTGTCGTGTAGTTATTCCGCTTTATAAGGCTGTCAGTCCGGAGCTTCGCAGAGAAATGAAATTCATTACCAATATAACGGTTGATGTTTCATGGCGCAAGCAGTACTGCGGTATATTTACCGCAGTGCAGGATAATATTACATATTATTTTATAGATAATGAATATTACTACATGAGAGATGGTCTTTACGGCTTCTATGATGACTGTGAACGTTTTGTCTTTTTTAGCAGAGCTGTGCTCGAAATGTTGAAATATATTGATTTTACTCCCGATATAATAAACTGCAATGACTGGCAGACAGCACTCATTCCTGTTTACTATAATGTTTATTATAAATATCAGCAGGGTTACGACGGCATAAAAACAGTTTTTACTATCCATAACATTGAATATCAGGGAAAGTATGGCAAAGAAGTTCTCAGTGAATTAATGGGAATTCCGGCTTATAATGCCAATCTTCTTGACTATGATGGTTATGTGAATATGCTCAAAGGTGCTATTGAAACTGCCGATAAGATAGTGACAGTAAGTCCGAGCTATGCATGGGAGATACTTGATCCGTGGTATGCTCATGGTCTGGACAGGATTCTTGTGACAAAGCAATATAAGCTTAAAGGAATCCTTAACGGAATTGATACTCAGCGGTATGATCCTGAAAACGATTCTATAATTGTTGAGCGCTATTCTGCTAAGGATATCTCCGGAAAGGCATACTGCAAGCTTGCGCTGCTGAATGAGCTTGGTCTTGACGAAGGCAATGAGCCTGTAATTGGCATTGTTACCAGATTTGTCAACCATAAGGGAATTGATCTTATTCGTTGTGTTTTTGAAGAAATGATATCAATGGGTATTAAATTTGTGGTTCTTGGAAGCGGCGAGAAAATTTACGAGGATTTCTTTCTGGAAATGGCAGCAAGGTTTCCTGGACGTGTATCAGTTACACTTGGATTTGTGCCCGAGTTGTCGCATAAGATATATGCTGGTGCTGATATGTTTCTCATGCCTTCAAAGAGTGAGCCATGCGGTCTTGCGCAGATGATAGCCATGAGATACGGAACGATACCGATCGTTCGTGAAACAGGCGGTTTGAGAGATACGGTAAGGGATAATGGCGGAATAAACGGTAACGGATTTACTTTCAAGACTATAAATGCTCTCGATATGCTTGATGCTGTAAGACGTGCACTTTATGATTATGAAAATAATGATGTATGGATGTCGCTTGTCAAGCGTGCAATGAGCAGCGATTATAGCTGGTCTGCTTCTGCTGACGTGTATCTTGATATGTACCGTAATCTTGTAAATGAAGAATAAAAAGCTGATTTCAGTTTTATCGAAAGAAAATTTAAGGGCGATCGTGTGATCGCCCTTGTTTTATATTTAACTGAAATTCTGTGCAAGTCGATAGTCAATTGCTTCTGTAAACGGATCATAGATCAACGATTCGTTGTCGCTGGAAGATACAAGATAGGCATTCTTGTAAAATATTGGAATAAATCCAAAACCGCCGATTATAGTTTTTTCAGCATTGGTATATTCTTCGACCAGTGATGAGATATCGCCGCATTTCAAAATTGCTTCCGTGAATAAAGCTTTTCCGGCTGCTTCTTTGAGGCAGTCATTTTTTTCAAACTGACCGATTACGGAAAGCCCGCTGCACAGATCGCCCTTTAATGGATAAAGTGCGATAGTATAGTCACCTTCAGCTATGCGTCTGTCAAATTCTTCGGCAGTAACGTCCTCGATGCCGATATAGATTCCAAGAGTATCCTGCCAGCTTTGCGAGAGAAGATGAAGATCACCTGAATCAGCTGTTTCAGCATTTACGAGTATCTTTACAGATTCAACAGAACCGATATTGAGTTCTTTTTTTGCCGCTTGAAGACATTTTTGTGCTTCATTGATATCATATACACCGAATTGGCTGTCAGCAGAAAGCTCACGGTAGCTTCTTCCGGCGAGCTTTACTGCCGGAGGAATAATTCCTGCTGCAATCTGAGAATCATCACCAATCTGGCTGCTGAGCATATTTCGGTCGATAGAATATGCAAGCGCCTTTCTCAGATTATTATTTGAAAAAATTTTATCATCAGGATTAAATACAAGTCCAAGTGTTATAGCAGGGCTGCTTTTTACGGAGTATTTATTTTTGTTATAAGAATTGTACAATGTAGAGAAACATTCAATTTTGCCGTCTTTGAAAAGTTCACGGATATCGCTGTCTGATTCCTGAATAGTGAAGCTTACATATGACGGAAGAATCTGAAAAGTTTCGTTTGCATTAATTTCGTTGCGCCTCATATATAGGATATTATGACTTCCATAAGGATCAAAAAACCACTGTCTAACATAGAAAGGACCATTTGACATAACGGATGTATCATCAAGTCCGTAGCGTCCTTTGGTTGAATCAAAGAATTCACGGTTGCACGGAAAAGCAGCAGCTGTAGAGAGCATTCCGAGAAATTCAGCCGAAGGATAGTCAAGAGTGATTTCAAGAGTGAAGTCATCGATGGCGGAAATTCCAGCATTTAATGGATCAGTCTTACCGTTTATTATTGAGCTGCCGTTTTGGATGCACATGAAATTCGACGCATAGGGAGACTGCATTTTCGGATCAAGAACACGTTGAAGTGCAAAAACGTAATCATCTGCGGTAACCGGAAAATATTCATTCTCATCTATTTCATCATTGTCATTCTTGTCAAAAAACCAGTAATTATCTTGCCTCAGGGAAAAAGTGTATGTCAGCTGATCTGGACTGACCGTGTAGCTTTGCGCATTGCAGCAGACGATGTTTCCGTTTTCATCGGTGGAAACAAGACCGCTGTACAGATTTTTTATGACAGTATTTGATGATGGATCATTGGCAAACTGAGGATCAAGGCTTTTGGGATTTCCTGAAAGAGGAACATCATATAAATGATTTGCGCCGCTGCCCTTATCATCTTTTCCACAGGAATAAAGTGGAAAGGCAAGGAGTGCTGCGCAGAAAAATGCTGTTATTTTTTTCAATTTGATCTCCTTTTTATCAAAATAAGCAAGAGACAGAAAAGATATTTCTGAATCTTGCTTATACTTGTTCTATTTGAAATTAGTTTAGTTAAGACTCACCGTAACGATAAATCCGTCAGAATTGTTACCTGAAACGGTATATGTTTTAGATGCGGGAACAGGAACTTCAGTACTTCCGCCTGCACTTGCCGGAGCATAGTAAACGTGGTAAAGCTTTGAACCAGTATTGATTTCAAGTGGCTTACTGCTATTATACTCTTTGATGAGGTTTATATACTCTTCAAGACAGAGGTTGTTGTCTTTTATGTAGTGAGCATGCGGGATTCCAACATATCTGTAGGTTTGTGATCGCGGAGCTTCACCGGTAAGGTTTTCCTTTCCTTCAGGGAATCTCACGATAAAGCCGTATTCAGCGGCGTGTTCGTCGATCCATGTGTATATGCCGGTAGGTGAGTAGAAGCCAGAGCTTGATGAGCCATCCTTAGGGAAAATTCCCATATCAAAGCTTCTTGCTGTATGATAATCGGCATATCCGCCCATATATTTTGAGCTGCCTGAGTAATATTTATCGTTCTGATCTTCAAGTGTTCTGAAGCCGCCGATGATCATGATATCAGTGTTGCCGGATTCGTTATAGAATGCCTCCATCATACTGTTGAGCTGATCAATAACGTCCGAATCAAGGCGCATAACGTAATCACTTACACTGTAAAATTCTGTTTTGATGTTATCATAAAGAGTTATCGGATCTGCATCTTCTTCCGGGAATGTATACTGATGATCCTGATTAACGAGGATAAGACTTCCGCAGCTGAGATCTGTAGATGAATAAGCTTCTGTATTGAATGAATAGTCAGAAGCAACTGTCAGATCAGAAGAAGTAAGTATGGAGTTTGTTTCATCGCTTGTAATGAGGTTATCTATAATAGTAGAGCCAGAACCGGTTCCGGTAGTACTGTTTGAATTATTAGTTTCAGAGACATTATCTGAATTTTTTTTCTTGCTGTCTTTTTTTCCTTCCTTACAGCTTTTCATGCAGGAGGCAGGGATAACTATCAGAACAATAAGTACGAGAACGGCGGCAACAATACGGTCGTATCTGACCTTGTACCTTTTTGAGGCACCTTGTCTTCGGTGTTCTCTGCGCTCATAGTCTTTATTCATAAAAAAGAATCTCTCCTTAAATCAATTCCTTAAATTTATCACTAATTGTTTTTATTATATCATAAAAAATCCGGATTGTAAAGCTTTTTTTGAAAATTTTACAAGAAATTTGAAATTTAGTTACAATATGGTTAAAGAGAGGTGTTTTATATCTTATCAATAATGATCGGGACAGCATAGCATACACAGGCGATGAATCCAAGCTTTATAACCAAAGAAAATGAAAGGAATCTGCGTTTGCGGAGACACTTTTTCAGTAATACAGGGCTGTCTTTGTAATCAGAAAGTGAATTGAAAATATCAGCGGCGCTGTCAAAGTCGCTGTGAAATTCTGCTGCGGCAAGAATTGAAGATGCTTTTCTATATGCATTTTCACGGTCAAAGTCGTTATTAAGCAGTAATTCATTACATTCCTGAACTTTCAAGGGACTATCCTTGTAATTTTCAAGTTCAGTGAATATATCCAATGATTTTTGAATTTCTTCAATAGAGGTACATTCTTCAGCAATCCGGCAGGCCTTCTGGTAGTTTTCTTCTTTGAGAAGTTCTGTTCTTGCACTGCATTCATTGAGCATAGCTTCAGCTCCTTCGCATCCTCTTGCTTGAGAAATAAGCTCTCGTGCTGCTGAAAGATCGGAAAGACTTTCAGCGGATTTCATAAGCTTTATACCTCTGTTCAGCATAGAATGTTTGCTGAGTATTTCAAGTTCAGCGCATCCAAGACGGAGAGCAGTTCTGTAATTATCACTGAATGAAAGATCGTATTCCACATCCGTGATTTTCTCAATACTCTCAAGCTCACATTCTACCAGAAGCTTTCCGAGATAGCCTTCCGGAGACTGCGGTGCAGCATTTATGGCTTTGGTAAAGCAGCTGTCGGCAGCCGCCCATTTTCTTTTTGCAAGAAAAAGATTTCCCTGGCGGACGAGCTCCTCTGCTGTAGGAACACCCTCATACGGATTTGTTTTGTCTGCATACTGCTGTGCAACGTGGATCAATAGTTTTTTCTGCATAACGTCGATGTATTCAGCTTCCTTTCTGTAAGAATCACGCCGAGAGAGATCATGAGTTTTCATAGCCTTCAGGAAGAATGGATCACAAAGGACAGATCTGTATCTTGCTCTGCGGCAATCAGGAATCATGATGTTTATCTGCGGAGTGCTTGTATATTTTACTCCATAGCGGCATAAAACAAGCTGCCAATATATTTCGGGATTACTTTCATTGCGTTTAAGTAATTCCTCATATACGGCGGATGCTTTGCTGAACTCGCATTGCTGGCGCAGGTGATTTGCTCGGTTCATGGCGGAGATAACCTTATCACTGACTGAGACCGGAATTGACTGGGATGTTCCGCAGTGTCCGCAGATGCAAATACTCTGTTCTTCCGAAAAATCAATATCATTTTCACACATTCTGCATTTATAAAGTGTCATGGTCAAATCTCCTCAGTTTTCGTTGTCATTAGTGTGATTTGCGGCTCTTTTTCTGTATTCCGATGGGGTACAGTTTCTGTATTTCTTAAACTGTCTCATAAAATATGAATCGCTTTCGTATCCACATTTTTCGGAAATTGTGCTTATAGAAAGATTGGTAGATGTCAGCAGTTCAGTACTGCGAAGCAGTCTGCTTTCAATAACATCACGAAGAAAGGTGATTCCGAATGCTTCCTGATAAAGACGGTGGAAATATGTCCGGCTTATACCTATTCTCATTGAAACATCATCAGCGTTCCATTCAAATGAGGGATTTTCATAAATTGAGCTGCGGATTTTTTTTAGTTCGGAATAACGTGGAATAAGGGCACTGTTTTTTTCGGACGTATTAATATATGACTCACTTATCAGGATAAAAATGATTTTCATGTACAACTCCATGAGTTCATTTACCGATTTGCCTTGCCGGATAAAATTAGTTTTCATTGATCTTACCGAAGAAAAAAGAGTGATTTCTTCCTGAATTCTGACGGGAGTATTCATTGGTAGCTTTATAGACGACATATATTGTTTTTCGGAGGAGGAGGGACGAAAATTTATACAGTCAAATCTAAGATTTTTTTGCGTAGGGGAACGAAAGCTTTTTTTGCATCCGGTAGTGAGAATAAGTGCAGTGCTTCCGGAAACAGCAGTTTGATTTCCGTTTATGGTGATAACAGCAGGCGTTTTGAAAATATATAGATTGAAAGCAGTTTCCGGCAATTTTTTTTCAGGTATATCACGAGTACAGTTAAGACTGATCTGTAAGATTTTCAAATCTATCCTCCTCACATTTGTATTGATTTTATTATACCATAAATATTTTGTTTTTTCAATGAAAAAATATAATAAAAATAATGAGAGTTTTCAGGTTTAAAAAACGTCAAATAATTGAGAAACAATTTTAGAGGAGGAACTTATGATCTCTATAATATCCGGAATAATTTTGCCAGCATTGTTTTTTTCTGCAGCATATAAGATATGCGACAGAAAATCTGAGCCTGATATTGTGTCGGAACACAAGCTGTCAAAAGAAGAAAAAAAGAAAATGCGCATTGAAGAAAAGAAAAAGCGTAAAAAAACAAATCAGATCATGCTGATAATCGTGATAACTGAAATAATACTGTTCACCGTATTGAATCTTATTTCGATATACGCCATGAATTTTTCCGGAGAATATATATCTCCTGTTGTTATTGCCATAACCGGAATTCTTCCGTTTGCAGCAGCTATGGTTAAGTACTTCAAAGGTGACGGAAGTCTTTATATCTTCCTGAAAAGAGTATCAGCAGCTGCGCTTGTGCTTATCACGGCGGAAATACTTTTGTTTAACGGAAAGAGCTTTGATAGTCAGAAACAAAGTATAGTTATAGCTCCGGAAATGATATCCATGAGCGAGGGAGCTGTGATTGAAAATGGCAATATTACGGTAAATTCTCCGGTATCGCTAACGTTGGATGATGTGCCGGAGGGAATGTCAGCTCTTATAATCGACTTTGACAGAGTGATTGATAAGGACAGCCACCCAATAAATGTGTCACTTTTTATGAAAGACGATAATCTTACACGCAACTATGAAAATGTCCAGAATAAATATACAATGGCATATGGATGCGACACAACGCTTTCATTTCAGCCTTATGGAAAAATACGTTCACTGAAAATAGATATCGGTGATGTACATTCTCCCGTCACGATCAAAAACATCACAGCGGTGAGTGCTATTCCGTTTTCCTTTTCGCTTATACGTTTCTTTGTGCTTCTTGGTGTATGTATTCTGATATCTGCTGTTTTGAGTTTCAGACTGTGGAATGTTACATATCAGAAACGGAAAGCGCTTCATATATTCCTGACTGAGCTTATGGCGATTCTATGTACATTGTCAGTGTTTATAATGATCAATCCATTCCAAAAGGCTGAAAAATATGACAGTAAGAATCCGGATGTCATTAATCCTTATAATCTTACACTGGATGCATTTCTTAAGAAACAGGTGAGCCTTGATCTTGATCCGGATCCGGCTTTAGAAACGCTGGAAAATGTTTACGATACAAATGAAAGAAGCGAAAAAGGTGTTTTCTCATGGTGGGATTATTGTTATTACAAGGGAAAATACTACTGCTATTTCGGATGTGCCCCTGTGCTTACATATAATTTCCCATATTATTTGATTACAGGGAAGCTGCCGACCTTAGGTATGGCTTTGGGATTTTTTGGCATACTTGCAGTTTATTTTATGTGCAGAACGATTCTTGCGGCAGTAAAGCTGTTTGCTCCTAATGCCAATCTGATCATGCTGCTTAGTTTTATGGCAGTAACACCAGGACTTACGGGAATTTACTACTGTGTCAACGAAATAAATATGTATACTGTTCCGACGATATGCGGTTTGTGCTGGTTATTTGTGTGCTTGTGGACAGGCTTTGAATCATGTCTTGTATCCAAAAAGCCGATGAAGCTTATTCTGCTTTTTGTTTCCGGAATTTCCCTTGCACTATGTGCTGCGTCACGTCCTGGAATAGCTCTTTGCAGTGTTATACTTATTCCGCTGTTCATTGGAATTCTCCATAATAAGGAGCAGAAGCCTGTTTTCAGAGGAGCACAGGCTGTCTGCTTCTGTATACCGCTGCTGATAGGCGGAATTCTTCTTATGGCATATAATAATGCACGATTCGGTTCGCCGTTTGATTTTGGATTCAGATATCAGCTTACGGTCAGCAATATTTCTGCAAATAAGCTTAGTTTTGCTGGATTTTTTTCGATGCTGTATCACTATTTCTTCCAGCTTCCAAGAGCTTCGTCGGCATTTCCGTTCTTTGAACCGACATATTGTGTTCTGCATAATTATCAGAAATACACATTTCTTGCGGATTGCATAGGAGCATTCACATATCCCGTAATTGCAGCCGGACTTTTGATGATGCCGTCAGTTCTTAAAAAAAGAAACTTTGTTAATAATCGTGGAGTTACAGTAATTCAGCAGAAGTCAGTGATTGTTCTTTGCTTTGTAACGTCGCTTGTAATAGGGTGGGAGAATTTCTGTCTTGGCGGAGCGGTTACGAGATATGTTGTGGATTTAATGCCGCTGTTGATGATAGGAGTGCTGCTGTGCATACTTCATGGAACCGGAAATCCTGAAAAGCACAAAATGAGATACGGACTTATTATTGCTTCCTGTGCTGTGAGCTTTATTACAAACTGGCTTCTGACGATTCAGATAAGAAACGGAAGTATAATGAAACGTCTGCCTGATCTATATGATACATTAGAGGATCTGATGATATTCTGGCAGTAATAAAAGAAAGGCAGTATCGTAATTTACACGATACTGCCTTTTATGCATGATGAGGATTACTTATTGTCAGCGTCGAGCCACTTATATGTAAGTGCTGCGAGACCTGCACCGATAAACGGAGCAATAATGAAAATCCATACCTGAACGATTGCATCACCAAGAGCAAAAACTGCAGGGAAGAGGCTTCTTGCAGGATTTACAGAAGTTCCTGTAAGACCGATTCCGAGGATATGAACAAGTGTAAGCGATAAGCCGATAACGAGTCCGCCGAAGGAACCGTGGTTAGCCTTCTTGGAAGTAACGCCGAGAATAGCCATTACAAAGATGAATGTAAGAACTATTTCAACGATGAATCCAGCGAGAATGTTATCATTTACTCCAGCAAGAGTATTAGCGCCCATACCCCAGTCCTTGCCTTCAGGTGCTGTATAATCTCTGACATCGCCGAGCATAAATGTAAGTCTGAGGAGAAGGGTTCCGATAAAGGAGCCTGCACACTGAGAGATTACATAGCCGAGGAATTCTCTGGTATTAAGACCGCCGTTCATATAAACTGCAAAGGAAACTGCAGGGTTAACGTGGCATCCAGAGATGTTTCCGATGCTGTAAGCCATAGCTACGATAGAAAGTCCGAAAGCAAGAGCAATTGTGAGTGTTCCTGTTCCAGCCATAGCTGAACCGCATCCGATGAGCACCAGTACGCAGGTTCCGATACATTCAGCTGCATACTTTTTGATCATTGATTTTTCCATTTGGTTGTCCTCCTGTTAAGAATTTCCGTTGTATCCGGATGTTTGTATTATACCATAATTTTGCTTTAAAGTCAAGATGAAATTTGAGAAATGCTAATAAAGCAGTGAGAAAATAATGATTGTTTTTTGTGGAATATAACAGTGATCCCCCTGCTGTAAACAGGGGGATTTCATTATTTGCTATTATAAATGCGTTGAGATTTTTGTTGTTTATGAAGCGGATTCAACCTTCTCAGGAAGCTCAGTAATGAGCTTAAGGAGATATTTCTGAATTGCGAGAGCGTCAAGATTTGTAAGTCCGTCTCCAGGATTGCAGCAGTCTGCATTTGCGAAACCAGCCTCGCTGATTGCTGAAGGATCTGAACCGTTTAGTCCGTAGCTATCAGGATTTCCGATAACCTGCATAATTGTAATTGCGTCAGAGAGTGTGATCTCGCCGTCTGCATTTGCATCGCCGTATTTAACAGCCGGAGTATCTGTAGGAGGCTCACCCTTTACCCATACAGCAGTGAGGGAGATTCCTAAGCCGGGCTTTGCACCCTTGATAAGGAATTCATCGCCGGGCTGATAGATTGTAGTAACGTTTTTTCCGTCAACCTTTTCAGTGAATTTCCATCCGTCAAAGTAATATCCGGACTTTGTTCCTTTCATTTCAGGACAGATGATAGTTGTATCAGTTTTGCCGGGGACTCTGTAGATGTCATCAGTTTTTCCTGTATCTCCGTTAAAAACGATGACATAGTCATTTGGTTCCCATACAGCGGTGAATGTGACATCCTGACTGGGCATGAGGTATGCAGAAAGGGGAGCATAAACTTTATTATCTGCATCGCAGCTCCAGCCGACGATTTTAAAGCCGATTCGTGAGAATCTTCCTGCTTCTGCAAGATCTGTTACCTGATTTTCAACACGGTCAAATACGCCGGATGTTGCGCCAGTGAGACGGTCAACATCTCCGGGAGTGTATGTAAGCTTGTAGAATTTGAGCCAGTTAGGAGTAAAGGTTACATCATGATCAGGCATAACGATATACTGCTGACCGAGATATGAATTGCCGTCATATTTCCATCCGATTTGTACATGAGTATTTGTAGGATCATCAAATGCGATAAGAGAAACCTCTACAAAGTAGCCGACTGAATAATCAGTTGGCTGAATTGCAACAGGAAGCTCAACATCCTGTCCTTCAATTTCAACTTTGTATTCAACGCTATGGTAGTTTTTTTCTTTAGGATAGTACCATACGGGAGTGAGCGTGACATCTTCTTCGGCAACCTGAAGGATAGTATTTGAGGGGTAGCCTCTTACGCCGTCAACAGTCCAGCCGGAGAAAACAGCATCTTCTTTTAAAAGGGTACATTCGGGGATTCTTACGGAGCTGTTTGGTTCAGCAATGATGTCATTAAGTTCAATGACATTTCCGTCCTCATCCTCATCAATTGTAATACCTTCCTCGCTGATATCAAAGTGAACGGTAACAGAATTATTCTCCTCAGCATCTCCGGATTCTGCAAATGACGGGAAAGCTGTCATTACAGAAATTGCAGTGAGTGCGGACAAAGTAATTGCTGTAAATTTGCTGAATATTTTTTTCATGGTATAACCTCCTTGATTGATATTTTTAAGATAGTTATTCTGTAACTTCTGTTACAGGGAGTTTGTCGATAGCTTTAAGGCAGTGATTCTGGACTGCAAGTGCATCAAGATTTGTAACGCCGTCTCCGGGGAGGTAGCAGTCAGCGTTGATCATTCCCTGTTCTGTGATTGCTGAGAGATCAGTACCGCCTACAGCGAATGAATCAGGATTTCCTATCGACTGCATAATGAGAACAGCATCAGAAAGTGTTATATCACCGTCGCAGTTAGCATCTCCGTAAACGGGAACAGCGGGTTCAGGGGTTTCTTCGGCGATCCATACGCCTTCAAGAGGGATACCCAGACCGGAAATTTCACCGTAGATAGGGAATTCTTCGCCCGGCTGATAGATAGTACCCTTGTAGTCCCAGCCGCCGAATTTATAACCGGGCTTTGTCATATTGACTTCTGGACAAACAACGGTTGTGTCTGTTTTTCCATCGATTCTGATAAAATGTTCCTCTCCGTAAGGTTCAGGACGGAAAACGAGAGTATAGTTGATAGGCTCCCATACAGCAGTAAATACAACATCCTCGTCGGGCATAGTGTAGTAGGCTTCGGGTTCGTAGATCTTATCGTCAGCACTGCAGTGCCAACCCACATTATAGAAGCCGATTCGTGAGAATCGTGAAGCCTCAGCAAGCTCTGTCTGGAATCCAGCAACTCTTTCAAGCTCTTGACTTACAACGCCAAGAACACGGTCAACATCGCCGACGCTGTATGAGAATTTGCGGTATTTATGCCAGCTTGGAGTAAGTTCAATATCATGATCCGGCATAATAATTTTCTGCTGACCGAGGTATGCTTTGCCGTCATAGACCCAGCCTATCTGAGTGTAGCTGTCGGTCGGATGATAGAAAACGTTAAGTGAGATTTCAACCAATTCACCCGGTTTAACCTTGTAGTCAGGCAGACGACCGTCTTTGCTGAAAGATCCCAGATCGCATACTGCTTCGTAGTGTACAGTATATTTTGTTGTATCAGAATTTTTGCTCCAGACTGGAGTAAGTGTAGCGTCTGTTTCAGGGAACTGAATAACAGAACCGGGTGAGAACGCCTGTACTCCGTCGAATGTCCATCCTGTGAAGGTATAACCTGGTCTTTCAAGACCTACATCCGAGAGATATCTTGATGTACCTGGAACACCGCTGAAATCCTCAATAAACTGCGGATTGCCGTACTGATTGTCCTCAACTTTAACGCCGTCTCCGCTGAGATCAAAGTGAACGGTAACGGTAACATCTTCTTTGGCTTTTGCGGTGACAGGCAGAGTGCTAAATGAACCTGCTACAAGAAGCACAGAAGTAAGAGTTGAGGCTAATTTAATAAATATTTTTTTCATGTTTCCTCCGTAATTTGATGCTTTAAATAAAGTCAGCCCCCACTGTTTTTATTTAAAGCAATTTTTTTCAGGATCGTAAACGAACCCAATTGACGCAAGCTTTTCCGAAACTGCATTTTTCTCTATGCACAGGCTTTTACAAAGGTCGTTCAGATCCTGACCGGAATCCCTGAGCTGTGTATTTATGTAACTCAGAAGAATAGCCGGATCATTAGGGATATTCATATTTTGCAACACCTCCGGACAGCTTACATTTGACGATGCAGTGCAGTTCACCGTCTACAATAAATATACAATAATTAATCAGCTTTGTCAATGAATTTTAAACAAAATGAAATGTGACTTTTTTTGAAATAAATATATAAAATTACAAAATAAAATAAAAATTAATATATAATATTTAACATCGAGCAACAAATTATTAAGCGCATCTGTTTTGTATATTTGACAGATGCGCTTATACATTATGTTTACCGTTAAAATAATTGTTTTATAACAGAAGATCAGTTTATTTACTGATGCTTTCCGGAAACTCGATTCCAGTCATTTCAGATGCAGAGGTTCTCATAAGCCTTTCGTATTCTCTCTGATAAGGATCTTTTATATCACGTCTGATTTTTTCTACACGCTGTTCTTCTGTACGCTCATTAAAATAAGGAAAACCAACCTGTCTTTCAAGGAAACGATACTGATTATTTGCCTTTATATTAATGTATGCGATGAATGATGAAACGATAAAAATTACAAAGCAGATGTAGAAACAAAATTGTGGGACATTCATTGATACTGAACCGTAAGCTTTCCACGTCATAAGATGTTTTGCACCAAATTTGAGAACACCGAGATTTATGAGGGAAAGTAAAGGTACAGCGATTGCAGCAAGATCGTGCTTGTGATAAGCGCCTCTGAAGCCGAGATAGCATATAGCCGGTGCATAAATCAGACCATCAATAAATGTAAAAAGCGATGAATAGTTTACAGTGATCAGGAACAAAAATGATACAATAAAAAATAGTACACTTGACAAGATATAAAATATTGGAACTAAGTTAAATATTTTATTGCACTTTCTCAGGCTGTCGGAATACTTAGCAAAATTTGTTGTATCTGACATTTTTAATTAACTCCTTTTTGGGACTTTGTTTTATCGCAGTATTTTTTTGTTTCAGATGATATTACTCCGGACAGAGCAATCAGGGCGATTACATTAGGGAGTGCCATAAGTCCGTTGAAGATATCAGAGATGTTCCAAACGGCGGAAACAGTGAGATATGGTCCGATGAATATAGCAGCAATATAGAGCCATTTGAATATTGTTGATGCTGCTTTGCTTGATCCTGTAAGATAGGACAGACAGCGTTCTGAATAATAATTCCAGCCGAGTATTGTTGTGAATGCAAAGAACATCAGGCAGATCATAAGCAAGAACGATGATAATTTTTCGGGAAATGGAAGTCCGTAGCGGAATGCTGCATCTGTAATCTCGACGCCTTCCAGATCGGGATTTGAATTTACACATCCGGAAATTACAATAGAAAGACCGGTCATAGTGCAGACAAGAATGGTATCAATAAAGGTTCCGGTCATTGTAACAAGTCCCTGACGGACTGGTTCTTTTGTTTTTGCGGCAGCTGCGGCAATAGGAGCGGAGCCGAGACCAGCTTCGTTGGAGAAAATTCCTCTTGCGACACCTTTTTGCATTGAAACCATTATTGCACCAAGAGCACCGCCAGCTGCTGCTTTAAATCCAAATGCGCTTTTTATAATTTCGGCAACAGCAGTGGGAATTTCAGCGATATGCGTAAATATGATTATTAGACAGCATACAACATATATGACGACCATGACAGGGATTACAACTTCTGATACTGAGGCGATTCGCTTAATGCCGCCGATTATTATCAGACCAGCAAGAATGGTGATAACAAATCCGGTTATAATCTGAGCATAGGTATAGTTTATGCCAAAAAGCTCGACTGTATGTGTTTTTTGCGGATCAAAAAATTGATTTGCGGCAGATGTGATACTGTTTACCTGAGTGAAGGTTCCGATACCAAAAAGACCTACGACAACACCGAAAGATGCAAAAATAACAGCCAGCCATTTCCAGCGTTTTCCCATACCGCTTTCTATGTAATAGAATGGACCGCCAAGCATTTTTCCGTCTGAGGATTTTACACGGTATTTTACAGCGAGAAGTCCTTCGGAATATTTTGTAGCCATACCGAACAGAGCAGCAATTTCCATCCAGAGGAGGGCTCCGGGACCACCGGCGGCAATGGCTGTTGCGACTCCGACGATATTTCCGGTACCTATAGTGGCTGAAAGCGCAGTACATAAAGCGGCGAAACTTGATATTTCACCAGAACCGTCTTTTTCGTCTTTGAACATATATTTCAGAGCAAGACCGAGCTTTCGGAATTGAATTCCTCCTGTACGAATTGTAAGGAAAATTCCGCAGCCGAATATCAGCAGTATCAAGGGAACTCCCCATACAAAATTGTCGATTTTCTCTGTTAATTTGTTGAATGTTTCCATTATTTTCACTCCGTTATAATTTTGTCAATTTAGTATTATATCACATTTTAGATAAAAATGCAAGAATTTTTTTATAAAGAATGAAAAAATATGTTGTTATAACTAAGATTGAAGAAATTTAACAAGAAGTGTAGTTGGTTTAATTTCTTTATATTGATCAACAATGAAAAAAGTTGTTTTAAAGACGGAGAATACAATGATGATTTTTATTAAAACCACATAAATGTTAGTATTGTATAACCGTTGAATTATACAAAATCAACATAAAATTACATCTAAATTAGTTAGAAATGATAATAGCATTTTTTTTGTTTATATGTTATAATAGATTCAGATATGTGGGATGTGGCATTCACTGTATGTGACATTGTTACATTTTTCACAGATATATTCAAGGAGGTTCATCTAATGAATTCAGCTAAATCTACTGTTCCGTTCAAGGGCACTCCTGAACAGGAAGCACAGCTCCTCAAGGTCATCGAAGAAATGAAGGGCACTCAGGGCGCTCTCATGCCTATTCTTCAGAAGGCTCAGGAAATTTATGGCTACCTTCCTATTGAAGTGCAGACAATTATTTCCGACAACACAGGTATTCCGCTTGAAAAGATCTACGGCGTTGTAACATTCTACGCTCAGTTCTCACTCTTCCCGAAGGGCGAATACACAATCTCCGTATGCCTCGGTACAGCCTGCTATGTTAAGGGCTCCGGCGATATCTATGATAAGCTTCAGGAAAAGCTCGGCATTGCTGGCGGCGAATGCACACCTGACGGTAAGTTCTCTCTTGAGGCATGCCGATGCATTGGTGCTTGCGGTCTTGCACCTGTCCTCACAGTAAACGAGGATGTTTATGGTCGTCTTACAGTTGATGACGTAGACAAGATTATCGCAAAATACGCTTAATTCACATATTACCATTTAGGAGGTTTACTTATGAAGACTCTTGAAGAACTCAAGGCTGTCAGAGAATCTATGGAGGGCGAAGTTGCTCTCAGAACTCATGGCAACGCTTCTTCAAAATATGAAAGACACGTTCTCGTGTGCGGCGGTACAGGTTGTACTTCTTCCGGTTCACCTAAGCTTATCGAAAAGCTTGAGGAAGAATTTGCTGCAAAGGGACTTACAGAAAAGGTTCAGATTGTAAAGACAGGATGCTTCGGTCTCTGCGAAAGAGGTCCTATCATGATCGTTTATCCCGAGGGCTCATTCTACTCAAGAGTAGAGCTTGATGAGATTCCCCGAATCGTGGACGAGCACCTCATCGGCGGAAACCCTGTTAAGGAATTCCTTTACGAAGAAACAGTTGACGGCGATAACATCAAGTCACTTGACGATACATCATTCTATAAGAAGCAGCAGCGTGTTGCGCTCAGAAACTGCGGCGTTATTAATCCTGAGTGTATTGATGAATACATAGGCAGAGACGGTTACAAGGCTCTCGGTAAGGTTCTTACAGAGATGACTCCTGAGGATGTTATCCAGACAATTCTCGACTCTGGCCTCCGTGGACGCGGCGGCGGCGGTTTCCCCACAGGTATGAAGTGGAAGCTTGCAAGAAACATTGTTCCTGACGCTGACATCAAGTATGTTTGCTGTAACGCTGACGAAGGCGACCCGGGCGCATTCATGGATCGTTCTGTACTCGAAGGCGATCCCCATGTTCTCCTTGAAGCTATGACAATCGCTGGTTACGCAATCGGTGCAAATCAGGGTTATGTATACGTTCGTGCAGAGTATCCTATCGCTGTTGATCGTCTTAACATCGCTATTCAGCAGGCTCGTGAGGCTGGTATGCTCGGTAAGGATATCTTCGGCACAGGTTTTGATTTTGATATCGATCTCCGTCTCGGCGCAGGCGCATTCGTTTGCGGTGAGGAGACAGCTCTTATGACATCTATCGAAGGCAACCGTGGTGAGCCACGTCCGAGACCTCCTTTCCCTGCAGAAAAAGGTCTTTACAACAAGCCTACAATCCTTAACAACGTTGAAACATATGCAAATATTCCTCAGATCATCCTTAACGGCGCTGACTGGTTCAAGAGCATGGGTACTGAAAAGTCTAAGGGTACTAAGGTATTCGCTCTCGGCGGTAAGATCCACAACACAGGTCTTGTAGAAGTTCCTATGGGAACAACTCTCCGTGAAGTTATTGAGGAAATCGGCGGTGGTATTCCAAACGGCAAGAAGTTCAAGGCTGCTCAGACAGGTGGACCTTCCGGCGGATGTATCCCTGCAGAGCATTTTGATATCCCGATCGACTACGATAACCTTATCGGAATCGGTTCTATGATGGGTTCAGGCGGACTTATCGTTATGGATGAAGACAACTGTATGGTTGATATCGCTAAGTTCTTCCTCGAATTCACAGTTGATGAGTCATGCGGTAAGTGTACTCCTTGCCGTATCGGTACAAAGAGAATGTACGAGATTCTCGACAAGATCACAAAGGGCCAGGGAACTCTTGAAGATATCGACAAGCTCGAAGAGCTTTGCTATCACATCAAGACAAACTCACTCTGCGGTCTCGGACAGACAGCTCCTAACCCTGTTCTTTCAACACTCAAGTTCTTCAGAGACGAGTATATTGCTCACGTTGTTGACAAGAAGTGTCCTGCAGGTGTATGTAAGGATCTTCTTAGCTTTGAGATCATCAAGGACAGCTGTATCGGATGCGGATTATGTGCTAAGCAGTGTCCCGCTTCAGCTATCACAAGAACAGATTATATTGCTCCCGGCAAGAAGCTTGCAGCTATGGAAATCGACAAGGATAAGTGCGTAAAGTGCGGTGCTTGTGTTGCTTCTTGTAAGTTCAAGGCAATCATCAAGAAATAAGCGGAGGAATAACGATGGAAAATATTACAGTAAAAGTAAACGGTGTAGAGATCTCCGTACCCAAGGGCACAACAGTCCTTGAGGCTGCTCATAAGGCAGGCTTTGAGATTCCCACACTTTGCTATATGAAGGAAATTAACGAAATCGGTGCCTGCCGTATCTGTGTAACAGAGGTAAACGAGGGCAGAGGCTTCCGTCTTGTTGCAGGATGTGTATACCCCTGTACAGACAATATGGAGATCCTCACAAGCTCTCCTAAGGTAATTGATTCCAGAAAGAGAACTCTTGAACTCATCCTTTCTACACATGACAGAAAGTGCCTTTCATGTGTAAGAAGCGGAAACTGTGAGCTCCAGAAGCTTGCTAAGGATTACGGTATTGAAGATGCATCTATTTACGATGGAGCAAAGAATGAGTATGAGATCGACAACTCTGCTGCTCAT
>JAFTYF010000070.1 GCA_017461395.1 Ruminococcus sp. | reverse complement strand
TAGCACAATCGGTTTGGCATAGTCCGCAAGGACGGAAAGGAAGGTAACGAATGCCAAACAATCAAAAAATCACCGCCCTGTACTGCCGTCTGTCCCATGAGGATATGCTGCAGGGCGAGAGCAACAGCATCATCAACCAAAAGGATATCCTGACTAAGTTCGCAGTTGAACACGGCTTTCTCAATCATCAATTCTATATCGATGACGGTTATACGGGCAGCGATTTCAATCGTCCTGCTTTCAAAAGAATGCTGGAGGATGTTGAAGATGATAAAGTGTCAACTATTATCGTTAAGGACTTATCCAGATTTGGTCGAAACCATCTTCATGTAGGGCTTTATACTGAGGAGTATTTTCCGCAGCGTGGAGTGCGTTTTATTGCCATCAACGATAATGTGGACACGGCAGATGTGAATTCATTGGGCATGGACATTGCAACATTCTGCAATATCTTCAACGAGATGCACGTCAAAGATACTTCCAAGAAGATCAAGGCAAGCAATAAAATCAAATCGGACAGAGGACAGCGTGTTGCATCAAGACCGCCGTATGGTTATCGCAAGTCGGAGCATGACAAAAATATACTGCTTCCCGATGAGGAAACAGCACCTGTTGTCCGTAAGATTTTTCATCTGTGTGCCGAAGGATATGGCCCATCGCAGATTGCAAAACAGCTTGAGGATGAGAAAATCATCACACCGGCTATGTATGAATATACCCACAGTGGTACTATTCTTTCAAATTTTGATGTAAGCAGACCATATGCATGGAATCCGACAACGATTGCATTGATATTGGAAGACGTAAGCTATCTGGGACACACCTGCAATTTCAGGTATGGCAGACCATCCTATAAGGATCATCGAAAGCTGAAACGTCCCGAATCGGAGCATAAGCTCATTGAGAATACCCAGGAACCGATCATTGATCAGAACACATGGGACATTGTACAGCGGATTCGCAAGAGCAAGCGCAGACGAACGAACTTCGGTGAAAAGAGTATCTTTGCAGGGATTCTGTTCTGTGCCGACTGCAAAAGCAAATTGTATTTTCATCGTCATCGCAATAATAAGCCGGAAAACTGGAAATTCGTCTGTGCAAACTATCGCAAGAATACAAGCAGTACCTGCACCACGCATTCCATAAAGGAAAGTCACTTGAAGCGATTGGTACTGCATGAAATCCAAGCGATCACCCAATCTGCAAGAGAGCACCCTGAGCAATTTGCTGATTTTATTGGGCGCAGAGTCAATGCGGAGCTCAACAAAACCATTGCAGAATCATCCAGACAGCTGACCAAGTACAAAAAGCGCATGACAGAACTGATTGTCATATTCAAGAAGCTGTACGAAGATCATGTGTTGGGAACGATTGATGATGATCAATTCCAGATGCTGTCACAGGGATATGCCACAGAACAATCAGAGCTGAAAGAACAGATTGGCTCACTGAATGAAACCATATCACAGGCAAAAAGCAAGACTGCGGATACTGCAAGGTTCATCTCACTGGCGAAGAAGTATACGACTCTGACGGAACTCACCCAAGAAGTACTCCACACCTTCGTATCACGGATAGAAGTGCATGAAAGAACCATCGACAGCTTCGGCAAAGAGCATCAGGATATTGATATTTACTACACGCATATCGGTGCTGTGAAGTAATCCACACAAAAGAAAAGTGGATAGCATTTCTGCTATCCACTATCCCGAATTAAGTGTTCCCTAATTCAGCCACGATAAATCGGACTCGGACTTTTTTGGCATGTGATCTTTTTCGTCACATATAGATGGCAGGGGCAGAAGGACTTGAACCCTCGGCACGCGGTTTTGGAGACCGCTGCTCTACCAACTGAGCTATACCCCTACATGATTACTTCAACGGTATTAATTATATCACAACGGGAAGCAAATGTCAATAGCTGAAATAAAAATTTATTATTTAACTTAATCTGCTGCCGGAGAAGTATCAGAATTCATTTTCGCTGCTATATATTCAATAACTTCACTGCTTACGAAGTAATCCTCATGATTTATACCACTGAAAATTATCAATTCTGAATTTTCAAAGCAGTTTGCAACCTTTTTTTGCAGCGAAGAATCCAGCGTTTTATCGGCATCAGATCCCATAACATATACAGGGCATGAAACGTTACCGGCATATTCTGACGTGAGGATGTTGTTTGAAATAAAGATTTTGAGAGGTCCCCAGAATATAGGTGTCATTTTGTTGTATAAATCAGAAACATCACGATAACCGGCGGCTATAAACAGGCATTCAGCGTCACGGATGCTTGCAAGATACGCAGCAATTCCGGTTCCGTAGCTGTGTCCAATGATAACAATTCCGGACTGCGGATATTCTTTTTTTGTCCAGTCGTATAGATCGGCGGCAGTTTTCTGCATAGATTCAAGATTCATTTTTCCATTGCTTTCCTGAGTGCCATAATAGTCGGCGGAAATAAAGGGGCAGTCGAAATTTCCTGAATATTCAGCAACAGAATTGTACGCAATATAATTTGAGCCGCCGAAAAACAAGATGACTTTATCGGACTGCTTATCAAGATTATAGCCGTACCCCGTCAGATTATCGTTGAACCTGATAAATTTCGGTTCAAATGTGACTTTATTCGTCTTTTTGGCATTTTTATAAAAAGAATAACTTACGCTCTGCATAATAAAATTACAGGAGAAACCTATTATCAAAAACCACATCAGTATTTTCAGGATATTTCTGATTATTTCCATTGATTTTCCTTTCTGGCATAAATTTTATGTGTAAAAAATTTCGTGAGCAAATATATTTTTTATCGGTTTATTTCTTATGTAGGGACGGATGTTCTCATTCGCCTGTAATGATTATTAACTCTCTCTGTGGTGCGATGTTGACATCGCACACTACATTGCCTATAATTTTTTACACATTCGGAAAAAATCAGCTGCTTGACAATTTCCCTCCGATGTGACATAATTATAATAAATTACGTCAGAGAAAGGAAACTGAATATGAACACAATAAAGCCGTACAAACGCAGAGTTTACTACTACGAAACCGACAAAATGGGGATAATGCACCACTCGAACTACATCCGTATCTTTGAGGAAAGCCGTGTTAATTTCCTCATTCAGGTTGGAATGCCCATGGAACAGATCGAAGCACAGGGAATCCTCATGCCGGTGCTGTCAGTTGACTGTAAGTATAAATCGCCTCTCCGCTTTGACGAGGAATTCGCTGTTTATCCGAAAATTGTGAAATTCAACGGAACTACCCTCGAACTCGATTACCGCATTGTAAGCAGCGAAAGCGGTAAACTCTGCGTTGAGGGACACTCCTCACATTGCTTTACTGATACAGAACTTAAACCTGTCAGAACTAAACTTAAATTCCCCGATATCTATCGCCTTTTCGCTGACCATAACGGCATCGATATCATGGACTGATTCGCTATGACTGTTATACTTTTACAGGATATTTATAGTTATTGTTGAGGAAAACCCTTTTGAAAAAGGGTTCTCCCAACGGGAGCCTGTCCCCTACATTCATAATACGTAAAATAGCCATCTGTAGGGGACGGCGTCCTCGACGTCCCGTTAATATATGGCTTTTTCTACAGTCTGAGAACCCTTTTTTAAAAGGGTTCTTTCTGTTCCGAGAGGGATTAGTTCAGGTTATCGAGGGCGTTTATGAATTCTCTGTACATATAGAGTGAGCCAAGAGCAATCAGCGGCACGTTATGTTTTTTTGCGAATTCATAAGCTGACTTCACGCCGTCCTCCAGAGAATCGAAAGCAGTCGCCGGAATATCCTTTTCAGCGAAAGTTTCAGCGAGAGTTTTACTGTCGAGTGCCCGAGGGTTATCCGGAGTGACAGCGAATGCGTGAGCCGTGAAATCTCCCAGCATATTGGCGTAAAGTGAGTATTCCTTATCTGCCATAACGCCTATGAGGAGAGCCGCTTTTCCGTTCAGGCACAGGCGGATGCTTTCTGCGGCGGAGGAAATTCCGTCGGGGTTATGCGAGCCGTCAAAAATTACAGTAGGATTCTTGCGGAGAATCTCAAATCTGCCGTGCCAGCGAGCCTTTTCAAGACCGGTGCGCACGTTCTCATCGGTGATTCTGAAGCCGTATCTGCGCAGAATTTCAACTGCTGTAAGGACATTTGCGGCATTGTATACCTGATAAGTTCCGGCGAGATTTATATGCAGTCTGCCGAAGCCGCTGAAGGTAAAATCAGTTCCCTCAAGGCTGTGCGAAACGTCGGAAATACGGCTGTAATCGGTGCGGAAAAGCTCAGAGCCGGATTTTTCAGCGGCACTGATTATTACATTTTCAGCGGCTGTATCGCTTCCGCCGAAAAGTACAGGACAGCCAGCCTTGATGATTCCAGCCTTGTGCGAGGCGATTTCCTCAGTGGTATTGCCGAGAAAAGCGCAGTGATCCTTCTGGATGTTGGTGATTACCGAAAGCAGGGGAGAGCTGATAACGTTTGTAGAATCAAGATCGCCGCCCATGCCGCATTCCACGAGGGCAACATCACATTTGTTTTCAGCAAAAAGCTGAAATGCAGCGGCGGTAAGAACTTCAAATTCCGTCGGTTTGTTGCGGAGACTTTCGCAAATCGGAGCGATGCGGCAGATGAGTTCGCCGAGTTCTTCCTGAGAAACTTCATTTCCTCTGATACGGAAGCTGTCAGTCACATCCGTGATAGCAGGGGAGGAGAAGCCACCTGTGTGGTATCCGGCTGCTTCAAGGATCTGCGTCAGCATTGCCCCGAAAGAGCCTTTGCCGTTTGTGCCCGAAATATGGATGATTTTCGTCTTTTCCTGTGGGGCGTCGAGAAGTTCTGTCATCTGTCTGATGCGTTCAAGACCGAGCTTGCTTCCGCGCTGAGCAGTTATTTTCAGATATTCAAGAGCGATTTCATAATTTGTCATTTTCTTTTCACTCTTTCAAGTTGTTCTGAGAAAGCCTTGTTTTTCAGAAGAAGGTGGATGATATAGAATTCAAGGATTCCGATGCCGAGATAAAGTGGGATTCTCATAAGAAGAACCTGAATCGGCGTGTTGAAATAGAAGAACATTCCGATTGATTTCACGAGCATTGAGCCGGCAGCGTGTGCGGCAAGAACTGAAAATGCAGTTCTTGGGAGAGGCTTCATCTTTGAAAGAAGAATAGCCATAAATCCCGAAACAAAGCCGATAAGTGCAGCTCCGAGAGTGATGACAGGATTAATTGCATATCCGACCATGAGACAGCCGATGAGGTCAGCTCCGGCGCCGACGGCTGCTCCGATGAACGGACCGAAGAAAATTCCAGCCATAAGAAGGGGAAGATTCTCGAAGCTGATGCGGATACTTGTACCGATGTTGAACGCAAGATATTTGCCGAGAACGATACTCATAGCGATAAACAGCGCAGAGATTACCAATACACGGGTGTTGCCGAAAAGCCTGAGGCTCTTTGCAGCGGATGTTTTGTTTGTTGAATTCATAAAAAAATACCTCCTTTTCCTCACTCATACGACAAGAAAAGAAGGCATAAAAGCTTTTCAGTTGTCCTATGAAGCGGGATGCAGAATGCGAACCGCAGCCATGTGGCTTTCGTCCGGCGGACAACTCCCCGTCCCGTCGGCACTGCTATACCGGATTACCGGTATATCGAACACATTCTTACTCTTCAGTGATTTTGTCGGTACGACATCATACCGCACATTTATTATACTCCTCACAAGCGGCAATGTCAATAATTATTGCAATAAAATTTCAAAGCCTGATGTACGGCGATTTAGTAATTTTTCACTATAAAGCGGAAAATTATCGGAAACCTATGAATTTTATATTGACATTTTTAGGGAAAAGTGGTATAATATTTACCATGTAAGCGTATACGCGAGTATACAATATGTATAAACAGCACTGGAATTTTTTGCTGATTTTACAGAAAGGAGCAGGCTTACTATGAGTAATTTAATGAATCCCGAATTTAAGATAAGAGAGGTCGCTCAGCGAATTAGAGCTACGCGTGAGTCGGTAGGTCTGACACCTGAGGAAATGGCAGAAAAAGTCGGAATGACTTCCTTTGAGTACCTCGCATATGAAGGCGGAGCAAAGGATTTCAGCTTCTCATTTATCTATAAATTTGCAGGCGCAACAGGCGTTGAGATCACTGATCTCATGGAGGGTGAATCCCCCCGTATCAACAGCTTTGATATCACAAGAAAGGGCGAGGGACTTCCCATTGCACGCCGCAAGGGACTTATCTATCAGCGTCTTGCACCTAACTTCAAAAACAAGATCGGTGAACCCTTCCTCGTCACCATTCCTTACGTTGACGAAAAATTCAGGGTTGCCCACTCACATACACACGAAGGACAGGAAATGGATATCGTTGTCAGCGGTCAGCTTAAAGTAAGAGTTGGCGATAACGTTGAGATCCTTAACGAGGGTGATTCCATTTACTACGACAGCTCTGAGCCGCACGACGAATGGGCTGTAGGCGGCAAGGAATGCAGCTTCTATGCTGTAGTTTTTGGTGCAAATGCTCCGCAGAGAGCTCTCCAGCACCTTGATCCCGTTATCCTTCCCGGTGTTACAAACTTCGATCTTGCAAAAATTGACAATCCCGTTGCGGATAAGTTTGTTGAGGTTGAAACAGACGAAAACGGCGCAATGAAGAATATCCGCTTCAAGAATACAGAAACCTTCAACTTCGGCTTCGACGTTGTTGACGCTCTTGCTGAAAAGAATCCCGATAAATGCGCTCTTATCTACGTTGCTGATAATCTGGAGGAAAAGCGCTTCACTTTCGCTGATATCAAGAAATATTCCAATCAGACAGCAAATTATTTCCGCTCAATGGGAATCCGCAAGGGCGACAGGGTAATGCTCGTTCTTAAAAGACACTATCAGTTCTGGTTTGCAGTAAATGCTCTCCACAAAATCGGAGCAATCGTTATTCCGGCTACAAATCAGCTTGTTCAGCACGATTTCACATATCGTTTCAAGGCTGCCGATGTAAAGGCTATCGTATGTACAGGTGACGGCGATGTTGCTCATCAGGTAGAGCTTGCAATCGAGGAATCCGGCATGAACATCACCAAAATGATGACACACGGTCAGCGTGACGGCTGGTTTGATTTCGATGAGGGAATCAAGGGATGCAGCGATGTTTTTGAGCGTCCGACTGATCCGGCAGTGCTTTCATGCGGAAATGAGCCTAATCTTATGTACTTCACATCAGGAACTACAGGCTACCCGAAAATTGCTACACACAGCCATCTTTATGCTCTCGGACACTTTGTTACAGCTCGTTACTGGCATAATGTTGATCCTAACGGCACACACTTCACCATTTCTGATACAGGCTGGGGAAAGGCTATGTGGGGCAAGCTCTACGGACAGTGGCTCAGCGAAACCTGTGTTTTTGTTTACGATTTTGAACGTTTTGACGCTTCAAAGATCCTCCCGATGTTCAAGAAATATAATATAACTACATTCTGTGCACCTCCGACAATGTTCCGTTTCTTTATCAAGGAAGATCTGTCAAAGTATGACCTCAGCAGCATAAAGTACGCAACAGTTGCCGGCGAAGCGCTCAATCCGGAAGTATACAACCAGTTCCTCAAGGCAACAGGAGTAAAGCTCATGGAAGGCTTCGGTCAGACTGAGACAACTCTTGCTATCGGAAACTTCGTTGGCATGACAGCTCGTCCCGGTTCAATGGGTAAGCCTAATGTTCAGTATGACGTTGATATTGTTGATCAGGACGGAAATCCCGTAAAACCCGGCGAAACAGGTGAAATTATCATCCGTACCGACAAAAATACACCTCCCGGACTTTTCCTCGGATATCACAACGACGAAGAAAAGACAAAGGAAGCATGGCATGACGGAATCTACCACACAGGCGATACTGCTTGGAAGGATGAGGACGGCTACTACTGGTATGTAGGACGTGTTGACGATGTTATCAAGTCCTCCGGCTATCGTATCGGACCATTCGAGATCGAAAGCGTTATCATGGAGCTTCCCTATGTTCTTGAATGCGGCGTAAGTGCGGCTCCTGATCCGGTAAGAGGTCAGGTAGTAAAGGCTTCTGTCGTTCTCACAAAGGGAACTGTCGGCACTGACGAGCTTAAAAAGGAAATCCAGAATTACGTAAAGGAGCATACTGCACCTTATAAATATCCGAGAATTGTAGAGTTCCGTGATGAACTTCCCAAGACTATCAGCGGAAAAATCAGACGTGTGGAACTCAAGGGATAAATTTAATGTTAAGAAAAACGGCGGTCAATGATGACCGCCGTTTCCCATTAGGAGTATTGTATGTGTGGAGATTTCTTTTTTAATGCGTAATGCATAATTCGTAATTCGTAATTGTGGTGTCGGCATTCGCCGACGGATTGAAATAATGTACCGAATATAAAAATGACCAATTGTAATGGCGCACCCGTGTGTGCGTCCATGATGTTTCATCGGGAATTATATGGGACGTCGAGACGCCGTCCCCTACAATTGGTTGTTTGAAATGTTCTGCATAAAATTTGTTCCCACGAGCGAAATGCGAGTATCGCTCCGTACGGAGGAATGTGCGAAGCACATGGGAACGTGGTTCGGGGGCACCGCTGGTGCCGGTGCAGCGTCACGCTGCCATGGGAACGTGAACATGGTGCAGCGTCACGCAGTTAAAATGACCGGTATAAAGTTTGTTCCCACGAGCGAATGGCGAGTTCAGTGCCGTACAGAGGAATGTGCGGAACGCACATGGGAACGTGGAACGGGGGCACCGCTGGTGCCTAGCCAAAGTTTTCGGAGAGGTATATTGACAGTCGATTCTGGAGCATATATGCACATTCCTCCGGCGTGATTTCTCCGTTTATCATCCGGTCGAATTCTTCGTTATAGATAGTATCAATTGTAATTATATGTTCTTCGCCTACTCCTTTAAGTAAGTTATTATTCTTGCTGATAACAGCCTTATCAATGTAGCTGTCAACCTCTGCAATCAGCTCATCCGTAACATAACCAATATCAACATACTTGTGATCGCCGTTTTCGTCCCTGTAGGCAGTGTTGTAGAGATATCCGGTGTAGTCCTCGAATCCCTTGATGGTAGAATTATCCTGCGGTTCGAAGCTCTTTTCCCTGACAAGCTGAAGTCCGCTCTTTGTAGCCGGAAATCCTCCCAGAAACATATTTTTGTCGATATTTTTCTTATAGAAGCTGTCGCTGAGACGATACTTTATAAATTCCCATGCAAGCTCCTTGTTCTGGCAATCTTTTGTAATGGCGAAGCCTCCGCGGTGAAAACTGAAAACAGGCGTATCCATTTCGCCGTCAACCTCGCCGAGATATGTCAGTTCCTCGCCGCCGAAGTCACCTTTCGTTGTGTAGAGATAGCTTGTATATTCGCTGATATAAATATCTCCCAAAAGCCGTCTGTCTTCTCTGTAAGTGTTCTGCTGTTCAATGAACATTCTGTCGTGTTCTTCATCTGAATACTCATACGAGGTGTAGTCCAGCTCTTCATCGGGAACAGGCTCGCCGGCATTGCAGTACTCCAGATAGCGCAGGAATTCAGGCGAATCAAAATGACATTCCGCCTTGTCCATGTCTATCCAGTGGGTGTAAAGCATTATCATTTCTCTTTCTGACCATGTCTTGCGAAATTCCTCATCACTTCCGAGAATTTCGCTCTCGTTTTCTATATAGTCCATATATGTGTTGAAATCCCATTCAGTGATATCCTTTGCAAACTTTGTTTTCATTACGTTATCTAAACTGAGGTTGAATTCAGTCGGCAGTGAGTAGATATGTCCGTCAAAAGCTTCGTCTGCCGCTCTGAGAAGGCTCGGAACTATGCTTTCACGGTTAAGAGTATCATCCTTGTCTATAAATTCGTAGAGATCGGTGAGCGCACCTGTTTCGGCAAGATTAATATTACCGAACATTCCGCTGAGAGGATCGGTCAGGACGATATCGGGAAGCTCGCCTTTGAGAGCGTCATCTCTCAGCTCATCAAGAGCTTTCTGATGTGCTTCACGAACTTTCTTGTCAATTTCAAGCATTACTTCTTCGTCATTGAAATCTACTCCCGGCGGTGTCTGGATATTCTCCTGATAGTACTTTATTTCAATGCGGCAATCGTTGGATTCATCATTGAAGGCTTCAACAATTTCGGGCAGAGAGGAATCCTGGTGGAAGGTTCCCAGCGTGAGAACAGGGAGATTTTCAAGCTCTGACGGATCGCACTGGGTATAATGCTTTGCTGTAACCGTCCAGTCGCTGTTGCTGATAACGGGTATGATGAAATTTCCGTCCGAAGCAATGGCAAAATCCGAGAAATTGCTTGAATTCAGTCCGGCAGCGTTGAGACTGAAAAGGCTGTCTATTGTATTATCATCGGCTCTTATGCCGTAAATCGTACTCAGAGAGCTTACATACATAGAGTAATCGCCCGAACCCGGCACGATATCATAATGAATGCTTTCAGGGAAATTATACGTCAGCTCAGCCGGCTGTGTAGTTCCGTCCTCAGCGATTTTCCGGAACTGTACAGTTTCATCGCCTGTCCGGACAGCTATGATGATATTTCCGTCACGGTCGTTTCCGATTGCATCGACGCTTTCTTCCTCGCCGACAGTCAGCGAGCCGATGTAAGCTCCGCCGATGTCAAAAAGCTCGAAAGTACTGGCCATGTTCACAAGAACTTTCTTTCCGTCCGAAGCAAGAGAGCCTATCATAATATCCTTGTACGGCTCTGTGGGGAAATCCGTTACGTCATTTCCGGAGATAAGACTGCCGTCGGGAGCGTATGTGTAAATTTTC
Organism: Ruminococcus sp.; assembly: GCA_017461395.1. Classification (GTDB taxonomy): domain Bacteria; phylum Bacillota; class Clostridia; order Oscillospirales; family Ruminococcaceae; genus Ruminococcus. The sequence continues at coordinate 35,937 of JAFTYF010000070.1, read as the reverse complement.
AGAGTGTAGTTGGCTTCAGATTCGTCAAATTCTTCGGAGAATGGGTCGGGTGTCGGAACTCCGCCGTAATCAACGCTGTTAACGAAAGTTACGGCGGTTCCGTCGTCAAGGAGGTTTATATTGTAGTTCATGCCGATGTCGAAGTCGGAATATTCCACGTCCTTAAACGTGGTGAAATCACGGTCCGACACCCAGAACTGAGGGGATTTCTTACCTGAGCCGAGAAGGAGGTAATTTTCTCCGCCGTTGAATGGCATAGCACTGTAAAGCATAACCATGTCATTCGGGAGAGAAGCGGCTTTTTTCTTGTAGGCAACGCCGGAAAGCTTAACGGCGGACAGTCCCTCAGCGGAGGACATTTCTTCGCCCGAAACAGAGGAGCTTCCGGTGCTGCTGTCTTTCTTTTTGCCTGCACATGAAAAGCATGAAACGCAGACTGTGAGTGCTGAAATAAATGCAAGTAGTTTTTTCATAGTATCATCCTTTCGTTAGTCGTAATTTTCGGAGAGGTATATCGAAATGCGGTCTTGAAGAACTGATGCACATTCTTCGGCAGTTGTCTCGCCGTGGAAGAAACGCTCGATTTCCTCGTTGAATATGTAGAAGGTTTCACCTGCTTCAAGCTCTGTGAAATTGCCGTACAATGAAAGCTCATAGGTCGGGAGCGCATTGGCTATAAGCTCGTCAACCTCAGCAATAATTTCATCATCAACGTAGCCGAGATACTCATAGATGTAATTTCCTTCATCGTTCTTTGTCCATGTATTATAGACAATTCCGCCGTAATCGGCAAGAGTCGGGTCATAGGTGTGATCCTCCGGAAGCTTCTGGGCTTCGGCAATAAGCTTGTTTCCGCTGATAGTCGGGGAGAAATAATGTCCCCAGTGATTTCTGCTTGTGAGGATGTGATGCTCGATGTAGTCGTCACTGAGCATATGCTTGATGAATTCCCATGCAAGCTCTTTGTTTTCCGACGTTTTTGTGATTCCGTAGGAAGTACAGTCGGTGGTGATATTTGCCTTGTTTTTCTCTGCACCGAATTCACCGAGAATCGTGTATGGCTCGCCGCCGAATTCACCGTCACGGAAGCGGAGAAAGCTCTTGTAGTCGTAAAGATAAACATGGCTGAAAAGTTTACGATCCTCTCTGATTGCATAGGAATATCCACGCTGTTCCTCGTCCGGATCCACTTCCTCCTCAGGGGAGGTGTACTGCTGAGTCATATCGTATGGCTCGCCCTCGTATGCGTATTTAAGCGCACGGATGAAGTCCGGCGAATCAAAGTGACATTCAGCTTTTCTGAAGTCGATAAGATCCATATTATCAACGTAAAGTCGCTCCCACTGAGTTTTGTGCTGGCTGTCGAAGCCATCTGCCAGTGTCTCCGGAGGATTCTCCGCAAGATCCATATATGTGCTTAAATTCCACTCGTCTATGTCGCCGATGTGCTCGGTTTTTGCCGTATTTTTCAGCCGCAGATTAAAGCTTTCGGGCAGAAGATACGCATGACCGTCAAAATTATAGTCGATGTGATTGAGCACGCTCGGAATGAAGGCTTCACGGGTGAGAGTATCATCTTTGTCCATGAACTCGTATAAATCGCAGAGAACCTCCATTTTAACGGTATCAAAATCAGCAAGCATTCCGTTGAGCTGATCTGCGGCGATTATATCGGGAAGTTCACCGGCAAGAGCGTCCTGAGTTATCTGTTCAGTGACAACATCGTTGGAAACATCATTTCCGCCGTATGTTTTTAAAGATACCTGATAATCCTGATTGTCGTCGTTGAAAATGGCGATGTAGTCCTCAAGCGGAAGATCTCTGCCGGCAATGCCGACTGTAATGGTCGGGATATTTTCAAGCTCGGCGGGATCGCACGGCACAAAGCGTTTGAGACTGCACGTCCAGTTACTGTAGCTTACCACAGGAATGGCAAAAATTCCGTCAGTGCACATGGCAAAGTTCGAGAAATTGCTCGAATTAAGTCCGGCTTTATTGATACTGAAAAGCGGAACGATTGAGCTGTCGCCGGAGCGTATTCCATAAATTGTAGTCATAGAGCGGACAAACATGGTGTAATCGCCCCAACCCGGCTGAATTTCGCCGTAGACGGTTTCTGAGAGATTATATGTAACGGAACTGCTTTCAAGCCCGCCTTTTTCGTTTATTTTCCGGAGCTGTACAGTTTCCGCACCTGTACGGACGGCGGCAATAAGGCTTCCGCTGGAATCCTTGCCGGTATTCTCGATAGTTTCGCCCTCGCCGGCAGAAAGCTGACCGAGATATTCTCCGTTGATTGTGAATACTTCTGTTGAGCCGTCAATGGTAACAATAACTGTCTTTCCGTCAGAGACACATTCGGTTATCTGCGTCATCTGCTCCGGAAGAACTCCGAAATCCTGAACGTCATTGCGTGAAATCAGCTTGCCGTCAGGGGAGAAGGACGATACAACGAATTTGTACTCAGCGGCGGCATCGTATTCCTCCTGATTGTAGTCAGGTGAAGTTGGATCAGGATCCGGAAGATCGCCGTAGCTTACCTCGTTGACGAAGGTCACGATAGTTCCGTCACTGGCGGCGTCGAGCATATAGGAAATTCCGGTATCAAAGTCGGGACAGTCGATCTTCTTAAAGGTCGTGAAATCGGACTCTGTAAGCCATATTTCCGCACCGGTTCCGCCGGAGCAGACGAGGTAGTATTTCGAGCAGTTGTCGAAGGCTTCCACGAGGTAAATCATGGAAACGCCGTCGGGCAGATCAATGGAATTTTTTCTGTAGCCGATATTTCCCATTTGGTCGGCAGTGTAGGATTTTGGGGAATCCTCCTTTTTATCGGATTTTTTACTGCACGAAAAAGCGGAAGTGCAGACTGCAAGCGCAGATATAAGAGCAATTATTTTTTTCATTTTGGTTTCCTTTCTTATTAAATTGTATTATCCGAAGTTCTCGGAAAGATAAATTGAGTATCTGTTCTGGAGCATATATCCGCACTCCTCGGCTGTGATTTCTCCGTGGAAAAATCGGTCTGTTTCCTCGAAGTAAATGCCATAGAATTCATTGTAGAAGTTGTTCATTTCCTCGAAGCTTCCGCTGACAGGAAGTGAAACCGTCTTTTTCGGGAACTTCGCCGCACTTATGAGAGCATCAGTTTCGGCAATTATTTTGTCGTCCACATAGCCGAGCCTGTCGAATACCATATTGCCGTTTTCGTCTGTTTTTCCGCTGTGAACCGCCACTCCGCCGTAATCTTTAAGGGCTTCATCGTATTTGTATTCTCTCGGCGACTTCTCTTTTTCACGGAAATCTTCCATTCCGCTGACCGTCACAGGAAATCCGTAACCGCCCTCATAGGCAGAATTGTAGTACTCGTCGGTGTAGAACATTTTTATGAAATCCCATGCGGCATCCTTGTCTGAGCAGTCCTTTGTGATAGAGAGTGCATCGGAGAAGTAGGCTTCTATCGCCGGAGCGCCGCCGGAGCCGATATTTCCCATAAAGCCGAAATCAACGCCGGCAAAGGTGTGCTCTTTTAAAATAAGGTAGTTGGAATAGCTGAGCAGCTGCGGCTCGGTGAACAGTATTTTTTCATCAACGAAGGCAGTTGCAAGCTCCTCCTGACGCTTTATCTGCTCATCATCCGGAATTTCAACGTATTCCTCAGCCGGAATTCCCTTTTTGCAGAATTCAATATACCGTGCGAATTCCGGTGTATCGAAGGAACATTCAAGTGTTTCGTAATCCATCCAGTGATCGACAAAGAGCATCTGACGGCGGTTGACCTGAGTATCACTTTCGTATGTCAGGTTGATATCCGGCTTCATTCCGGCGGGAATTGACTCCACAACGTCAAGAAAAGCGGCTGTATCCCATGTTTCGATTCCGTCAAGGAACTTCGATTTCGCCGTGTAGGGGAGCTTTATCCGGAAAAAGTTCGGGATATTGTAAATGTGTCCGCCGTACCAGCCGTCGATTTCAGCGAGATATTCCGGCAGAAAAGCGTCACGGGTGAGGGTATCGTCCTTGTCAATGAACTCATAGAGGTCGCATAGAGCCTCATTTTTCAGAAGATCGAGACTGCCGAGAGATGTTCCTCTGATGATATCCGGCAGATTTCCGGAAAGAGCGTCCTGAGTAATCTCGTCGCTCATTTTGTCGTAGTCTTCGCCGTTATAGATTTTCATTTCTATGCGGCAATCGCTGCGGCTCTCGTTGAAAATCTCTGCCATCTGCGATATATCGTTGCTCTGCCATGTCATTCCCACTGTTATAGCCGGAATATTTTCAAGCTCCTCTGCGGTACAGGGGATGTATTTCTTCACAGTGCTTGTTCCCGTGCTGTATTTGATTTCGGGGATGATGAAATTTCCGTCTGTGTCCATAGCGGCTCCGGCGATTGAATCAGCGGACAGACCGGCGCCGTTCAGGCTGAAAAGAGCTTCCGGCGAGGAATCGCTCTTTTTTATGCCGTATATAGTAGTCATGGAGCGCAGAAACATCGCATAATCGCCGCTGCCGGCGGTTATTCCTGTCTGTATGGTCTCGGTGATATCGTAGGTAATACCGTTGTCCTCAGTTTTTCCGTCTGAGGTGATACGACGCAGCTGGAGCTTTTCGTCCTCTGTTCTGACGGCGCAGATGAGATTTCCGCCGCTGTCCTTGCCGATATTTTCTGCAATTTCGCCCTCGTTCAGCGTAAGTGCGCAGATGTGAGTTCCGTTCATGGCGAAAATCTCGTAATTTCCGTCAAGACAAACAACAGCGATATTTCCGTCGCTTGCAATTCCTGTGACGGAAACAGGCGATTCGGAGGAAAAGTAGTAATCACGGACATTTTCATCGGATATCACGGTGCCGTCAAGTGAGTACGCAGACAGCCGGAAATCTCCGTTTTCGCCGGCAGAAAATGCAACAACAGTTCCGTCCTCAATGATGTCGCAGTCGTATGAAAATCCGGTTGGAATTATGTCAAGTGGAAGTCTGCGGAATGACGTTAGGTCAGCGTTGGCAGCCCAGAAGCCTGTACCGTCATCTCCGGAGCCAATGAGAAAATACTCGGATGAACCGTTAAATGGCTTCATGCTGTAGATTATCCGGAGTTCTTCGGGGAGCTTTATCGTATTCTTTTTATAAACAGCGCCGTTGAGTTTTTCAGCAGAAAAAGCCTGTACCGTGGCTTCCGGAGTATCGGATGATTTTTTTGCACCGCACGAAAAAACGGAAACGCATACAGCGGCAGCAGATATAACAGTAAGAATTTTTTTCATGGCAGAACTTCCTTTCGTCTGTTTTATATAGCAATATCTATAAATAAGTGATTTTCAAAAGCAAAATAGACGAAAAAAATCTGTAATTTGTAGGAGTGCACAAAAGAATCATTGATATCATGTGCAAACTTACAAAAATTAATAAAACACTTTTATTATTTGCGAAGTTGTGTTATAATTAAAGAAATATACGGAATGTACGTTACGGCAGAAATGCCACACGATTATTTTTTTGGACAGAAGGTGTCAAAAATGGAAAAGATACTTAATATTGCGGTTATGTTAGCCGGTCCGGATGAAGAATATCAGAGCAATATCATAAGCGGAATCAACAGATTCGCCCGTGAAAATGAAGTGAATGTTTCGTACTTTGCAGCTTTCGGTGGTATGCTCGCCAGCAGAAGCTTTGATATAGGCGAATATTCTATCTATAATCTCGTTGATTTCACACGCTTCGACGGCGTTTTGCTTATGGAAAATACTATCTGTGATCCGGAAATTAAGGCAAACATTGTGGAAAGGGTACGGAAAGCCGGTATTCCGGCAGTAGTTATCGACAATAACGAATATCAGGATATGTACGATATCTGCATCGACAACAGCTCTGCAATGGAGGAAATAGTTTATCACGTTATCAATGAGCACGGCGCAAAGGTCATTAATTTTATCTCCGGACCTCTTTCAAATCCGGAGGCAAGAGACAGATACGAAGCATTCCTTAAGGTCATGAATAAGTGCGATCTTGAGGTTGATCAGAAAAGAGTATTCTTTGGCGAATTCAGAAGCCGCGACGGAAAACAGGCTGTTGAGGAGTTTGCTGAATCAGGACTTCCTCTGCCGGACGCATTTATCTGCGCCAATGACGCTATGGCTCTTACAGCCGTTTCGGCTCTCCAGAAGCTCGGATACAGAGTGCCGGAGGATGTTATCGTTACCGGCTTCGACTATACGTTCAATGCAAGAAACTTCTGTCCTGCACTGACTTCAGTAAAAAGACCACTCTTTACATCCGGCTATAAGGCTTGCAGTATTATCTACGATATCTTAAACGACGGAAAACCGAAGAAAAGTACAGTTCTTGAGGCTTATCCTGTTTTCTCGGAAAGCTGCGGCTGTAAGTCTGAATCTCCTGACGATTACAGGGAATTTAAGAAAAGAATCTATCATAATACAGAAAGCTCACACGCTAATATTTCCATGCTTAACCGCCTTACTGCAAGGCTCGCAGAAACTGAAACTCCTGAGGAGCACATGAACGTTATCGCTGATTTTATCGAGGAGCTTGACTGCGAAAAATTCTGTGTATGTCTCACTGAGGATTGGCAGGAAGCATACAGTATCCCCGATATTTCAGGAGAAAACGGCGGTTCATATTCACGCTTTATATCAGCTCCGCTTATCTGGGATAATGGCGAAAGACGCTCAAAAGGATACTTCCCAAGCTATTATATGTACCCTGAACAGCAGACTACCGGAGGAAATATCAGTTACTTCATGCCGCTGCATTTCCGTGAGAGATGTCAGGGTTACTGCATAATCACCAACGGAGATTTCCCCGTAAGCAGCCTTCTTTGCCATACTCTTACTATGGCTATCAGCAATTCTATCGAGAATATCCGCAAGCTTTTCCACCTCAATAAGGCTATGGATGAGCTGAACAAGATTTATGTCATTGATCCGCTGTGCAATATCTACAACAGAAACGGCTTTATTACTCATGCTGACGATATGTACAAGGACTGTGTGAAGAATAAGAGCTGTATCATGCTCAGCTTTGTTGATATGGACGGACTTAAGTTCATCAACGACAACTACGGTCATAACGAGGGTGATTTCGCTATCCAGCGACTTGCCGGAATCATCAATGAATGCTGTGAAAAAACAGCGATATGCGCTCGTTTCGGCGGCGATGAATTCGTTATCTTTGATACGAATGCAACTGAGGGAAGTCCTGAAGCTCTTGCAAGGAGAATCAATGCAAAGCTTGACAGCATAAATTCGATCATCAAGAAACCGTATACTCTTTCCGCAAGCGTAGGAAGTGTTCTGGCTGTTCCGGATGACAGCGATACGCTGTATAGCCTTATCAAGCAGGCTGATGATAAGATGTACGAAATAAAGAAGAAAAAGAAGAATTCCAGACGTTCTGAAAATGCAACGTGAGGAATCTGCGGCAGCGTAATGCTGCATCCAATAACAAAAAATGTGCAAAAACTATTGACAAATCACGAATAAAATAGTATAATATGATATATTAATTCATTCAGAAAGGATGCGTAAATAATGGGAAAATTTGTTATTAAACAGACTAAAACAGGTTATACATTCAGTCTTAAAGCTGGTAACGGAGAAGTTATAGCTACAGGCGGAGAGGTTTATTCAAGTCTCGAAAGCTGCAAAAACGGAACTGCAAGCGTTGCTAAGAACGCTCCCGTTGCTAATATCGAGGATCAGACAGTTGAGGGCTTCGAGGAACAGAAGCACCCTAAGTTCGAGATCTACAAGGATAAGGCAGGCGAATTCAGATTCCGTCTTAAAGCAAGAAACGGCGAAATTATCGCTGCAAGTGAAGGCTATGTAAAGAAAGACAGCTGCAAGAACGGTATCGAAAGTGTTCGTAAGAATGCTCCGGATGCTCCTGTTATCGAGCCTGAAACAGAGGAATAATTCAATACATAAAAAATGCGCCCTTCGTTATGAGGGGCGCATTAATTTGCGTAAACATTATTTTAAGCGGCAATTTGCAGGGGCGAACTGTGTTCGCCCCTTCAGATGCTTTTATACCTTATTGAATCCAAGAAATTTCACCGCAGCAACGGGATTATTATCCTCGTCGTACACGCTGACGTTATAGCAGCAAGTAGTTCTGCCGTTTTTCAGAAGCTCTGTTTCAGCGAAGATCCTATCAGTTTTCGGAACGCCGATAAACGAAATATCGGTATTTATCGAAACCGTACCTACTCTCTGCCAGTTTGCGGCAACGGCAAATGCGAAATCTGCAAGTGTGAAATATACACCACCCATGATTCCGCCGGCTGCATTTTTGTGGTGCTCGTTCAGTGAAAGGCTTACCTTTGCGTAGTGATCATCAATTTCCTCAATAAATGCTCCGGCTTCGGTTGCGAAGAGATCATTTCTGAAGAATTTCCGAACTCTTTCAAGCTCCTCAGGTGATACCATTGCAATTCCTCCTTAGCCTAAAACTGCGGACATATCGTAAAGTCCTGCTTCTTGATCTTTCAGGAAAACAGCGGCATTTATGGAACCCTCTGCGAAAACGGTTTTTGAAGCCGCAGAGTGTGAAAGCGTGATCACCTCGTCATGGCCGGCGAAGATTACATCGTGCTCGCCAACGATAGTACCGCCTCTGATAGCGTGCATACCGATCTCGGATTTTTCGCGCTTCTGACGGCGTGAGTGACGATCGTAAACGTAGTGCTTCGAGTTGTCGAGAGTTTCGTTGATCGCATTTGCAAGCATGATAGCCGTACCGCTCGGAGCGTCGATTTTCTGGTTGTGGTGCTTTTCAACGATCTCAATATCAAACTGTCCGCCAAGAACAGCGGCAGCCTTTTTCGCGAGCTGAACAAGCAGATTGATTCCAAGCGACATATTGAAAGTAAAGAATACCGGAATCTGCTCGGCGGCATCCTTGATTTTAGCGATCTGCTCGTCGTTATAGCCAGTTGAAGCCACTACAAGCGGAACTCCTGCTGAAAGGCAGTAGTCAAGGAGTCCGTCTAGAGAAGCAGGATTTGAAAAGTCAATGATGACGTCTGGTTTTACCGGAAGCTTTTCAGCGGAATCGACTATCGGGAAATCAGCATACTGCTCGGTATAAAGGTCAATACCGGCGATAACTGTGCAGTCCTCACGCTCTTTTATGCAGCTGTAAATGGTTCTGCCCATTTTTCCGTTAGCGCCGCATATTGCTATATTAGTCATTTGAACCTCCTTAATTTTAATTCATAATTGAGCCATTAGCTGTTTGAAGGGGCGAACTGTGTTCGCCCGTTATTACTGAAACGTCGTGTATCTGGGACAACAGCAGCGTCACACCAGTCCGTGCTTAGCAAGAGAAGCTCTGAGGACATCCTTGTGATCATCAGACATTTCGTAAAGCGGCAGACGGCAGGGACCTGCATTCCAGCCCATCATGTTGAGGGCCTCCTTTACAGGAATGGGGTTTACGTCGATAAACAGGTTGTTGATGAGTTCAAGATACTTGATCTGGAGCTTTGTTGCTTCTGCGTAATTGTTGTCAAGGCAGAACTGCACCATATCGTGAGTCTGCTTGGGAATAACGTGGGACAGTACTGAAATTACGCCCTTTGCTCCGAGTGACATAAGCGGAACTATCATATCATCATTTCCGCTGTACACGTCGATGACATCACCGCACTCAGCGATAAGCTTAGCAGCATAACTGATATTTCCGCTTGCTTCCTTGACAGCAACGATATTCTTGTGCTCAGCAAGCTTCTTGATTGTGGAAACCTCCATATTCATGCCGGTTCTGCCGGGGATGTTGTAGAGGATGATCGGGATATTCACTGCGTCTGCAATGGCTGTGAAATGTGCGATAAGACCTCTCTGTGTAGTCTTGTTGTAGTAGGGGGTAACGAGGAGAAGTCCGTCTGCTCCGACAGCCTCAGCCTCCTTTGAAAGTTCAACAGCATACTTTGTATCATTACTGCCTGTTCCGGCGATAACGGGAACTCTCTTTGCTGTTCTTTCAACAGTAAAGCGGATACATTCAAGATGCTCCTCATCGGTCATAGTGGAAGCCTCGCCTGTTGTGCCGCAGATAACGATAGCGTCAGTGCTGTTTTCGATCTGGAAGTCGATAAGCTCACCGAGCTTTTCGTAATTTATAGAACCGTCAGCGTTCATAGGGGTAATAATTGCAACAGCTGCGCCGGTAAAAATTGTATTCTTCATAAAAATCTCCTTTCGTTTGATTTGTAATTGAAATCAGCCGTTTGTATGGGGCGAACCCATGTGTTCGCCCTTGTATTTTGAGAATAATCTGCGGGACGTCGAGGACGCCGTCCCCTACAGATGTTATTTGAAATGTTCGGAATAATATTTGTTTCCACAAGTAGGGACGCACCCATGTGCTCGCCCGATATGTTTCAGTGGACGTTCTTAATCAAAGTATCCCTTAGCAGCGAGAAGCTCTGCGAGGAGAACACCGCCGCCTGCTGCACCTCTTAATGTATTGTGTGAAAGACAAACAAACTTGTAGTCGTACTGTGTATCTTCACGGAGACGTCCGGCAGAAACAGCCATACCGCCTTCGAGATTTCTGTCAAGCTTAGCCTGAGGACGGTTATCCTCCTCAAAGTAGTGGATGAACTGCTTGGGAGCGCTTGGGAGATCGAGTTCCTGAGGAGCGCCCTTGAAGTCAGCCCAGAGCTGGAGAATTTCTTCCTTGGAGGGCTTCTGTTCAAAGCTTACGAAAACAGCAGCTGTGTGACCGTCAGAAACAGGAACACGGAGACACTGTGTTGTGATAGAAGGTGTGGAAGCCTTAACGATCTCGCCGTTCTCGATAGTTCCCCAGACCTTGAGGGGTTCCTGTTCGGATTTTTCTTCTTCGCCGCCGATGAAGGGGATGAGGTTGTCAACCATTTCCGGCCAAGTCTCGAAGTTCTTTCCGGCACCGGAAATAGCCTGATATGTGCAGGCAAGAACGTTTTTAAGACCGAACTTCTTCAGCGGATGAAGAGCCGGAACATAGCTCTGGATAGAGCAGTTTGATTTTACTGCGATGAAGCCTCTCTTTGTGCCGAGACGCTCTCTCTGAGACTTGATAATTTCTATGTGCTCAGGGTTGATCTCCGGAACTACCATAGGAACGTCAGGAGTGAATCTATGTGCGGAGTTATTGGAAACGATAGGACACTCAGCCTTTGCGTAAGCTTCTTCAAGAGCCTTTATTTCGTCCTTTTTCATGTCAACTGCGCAGAAGCAGAAGTCAACCATGCCTGCGATCTTTTCGATATCAGCAGTTGCGTCCATAAGAATCATATTCTTCATAGCCTCAGGCATGGGAACAGCCATCTTCCAGCGGCTTCCTGCGACTTCCTCGTAAGTCTTGCCTGCGCTTCTGGGAGAAGCTGCAAGAACCTTTACATTAAACCAGGGGTGATTTTCGAGCAGAGTTGCAAATCTCTGACCTACCATACCTGTTGCACCGATAATACCTACATTGTACTGTTTCATAAATAATCTCCTTTTTATAAAAATTTACTGAAAATAACAAAAACCGGTTGCAAACCGGCTCATCATACGTTATAATAGAAATATTGACACCGGTATAAACCTATGCCGATAGCTCTCCATCATAAGCATGATGACAGTCGCAGACCTGTTTGACCTGTGACCAGAACTGAATTTACCAAAGACAGTTCTTCGGCGGAATTGCCTTTCACCGGACTTCAAAGGACTGGTAATCCTCCGTCCGGCTACTGATCGCATCCGCACCTCTACCTTGTTTACTATAATATCATGTAATCCACGATATGTCAAGAGTTTTTTTGAAATAAAGGAGAATCCTATGCAGATTTTAAAATCCGATTTTTACTATGATCTTCCGGAGGAGCTTATTGCGCAGACACCTGTTGAGCCGCGAAGCTCATCCCGCATGATGTGCGCTGACCGCCGTACAGGCGAGGTCATTCACGATCATTTCTATAATTTATGCGAGCATCTGCGTGAAGGTGACTTGCTCGTAATGAACGATTCGCGTGTTATTCCGGCGAGACTTTACGGAGAAAAGATCGACAACGGCACATTTATTGAGTTTCTGCTGCTGGAGCAGAAGGGAGACAAGCTGTGGGAAATCATATGCCGTCCCGGAAAAAAGGCTAAGGTCGGAACGAAATTCAGCTTCGGCGGTGGTCGTCTTATCGCTGAGGTGGTCGAGGTAAAGGACGACGGAAACAGAGTTGTCCGCTTTGAATGTGAGGGGAATTTCTTTACTGCCCTTGACGATGTCGGACAGATGCCGCTTCCGCCGTATATCACCGCAAAGCTTGAGGACAAGGAACGCTATCAGACGGTCTACTCACGGGAGCTTGGTTCTGCCGCTGCACCTACAGCCGGACTTCACTTCACGCCGGAGCTTCTTGAAAAGCTTCATGAAATGGGCGTAAAAACGGCATTTGTTACGCTTCATGTCGGACTGGGAACGTTCCGTCCGGTGAAAGAGGATAACGTCCTTGAACACAAAATGCACAGCGAGCACTATTATCTCCCGAAGGAGACAGCTGACCTCATCAACGAGACAAAGGCAAAAGGCGGACGTGTTATCGCTGTCGGAACTACCTCATGCCGTACCCTTGAAAGCGTTGCCACGTTCTATAAGGAAATCGCCGAGCATGACGGATATACTGATATTTTCATTTATCCCGGCTATGAATTCAAGTGCATTGACGGTCTTATCACGAATTTCCACCTGCCGGAAAGTACGCTTATCATGCTTGTTTCGGCATTTATGGGCTACGAAAATACCATGAATGCATATAAGACAGCCGTTGAAGAAAAATACCGTTTTTTCAGCTTCGGGGATTCTATGTGTATTCTTTAAGGTGATTTTTATGAAAGAATTATTCAGCAAAGCAGAGAATCGTATATTTCTGCTGCTCCTCATAAATTCGTCATTATGCGGCGTGATGTCATGGCTGCTTGACCTCAGCGGCAGCAAGTTGTGGGACGATTTTGTGGAAGACAGCCTATCGGTAAAGCTGATATTCGGTCTGTTTGTATTTGTATTTGAGCTGCTCATGCTTTTTATTTCTCACGGACTGATACTGATTGGCTTGGTGACACTGTTTTTCGCCATTGCTTCACGTCTCGTACACAGACAGGACGGCTCTTTATACGGTGCATACAAGCTGTTGGTGGGAATTGACAATGTGCTGTTTATCGTCATAGCGATTCTGTTATTCATCATAGAGCCAGCATGCTTCAGATTTCAGCCGTGGCACGCTCTTGCAGGATTGCTGACGGGGATTATCATGATAGTCTCACAGGTGAGAATTATCAGAGAAATCAGAATGATGGAAAATGATATGGGAAATGAATAAAAAGGTGATTCTATGACTGATGATAATAAGCTCAGGAAATATACTCATGTAGGATTTGTTTTGTCCTGTGTATTCCACAGTATTCTGATTCTGATGGGAAGCTTCTGTCTGATTGTACAGGAACACTTCCCTGATTTGTCGGTTGAACTCGCAATAAATATTGATCTTTACGAAGGAACAACAAGCTTTCCTCCCATTGATATATTTATCCTTCCCCTTAATTTATTTCTTGCATTGTTTATTGCGGGAATATATGGGTATTATCCGTTATTTGTCGGAGCCGCAAGACTTGTACGCAACATCTTAATTAAGCTGTTTAAATTGAAAAATACTGAAACCGTTGACGCTTATAAGCAGGTAAAGGATATTAATAATGAAGATTTGGTATTCATTATATTAAATATAGTTTTATCAGTAGGTTTTTTTGAACTTGGTATTTATCCTAAAATACATACAGTCGTCAATGTTTTTATGACAGCCGCTTTGTGTGTTCTGATATTTGTGAGACCTAAGATTCCAAAACCTGCAAAGACTGAAAATGACGAAAATACGGGTGAGCGACTTTAGTGTCAGCACTCCCTGCAATATATCATAAGATAAGGAGACATTATGTTTACATTACTTAAAACTGACAATAAGGCAAGACGCGGAAGCTTCGAGACTGTTCACGGAACTTTTCAGACTCCGTGCTTCATGAACGTGGGAACATCTGCCGCTATCAAGGGAGGAATTTCCTCTATCGACCTGAAAGGACTCAAAACACAGGTCGAGCTGTGCAATACATATCATCTGCATCTGCGTCCCGGCGACCACATCGTAAAGCAGATGGGCGGACTTCACAAGTTCATGAACTGGGATAAGCCTATTCTCACCGACAGCGGCGGATTTCAGGTATTTTCCCTTGCAAAGCTACGCAAAATAAAGGAGGAGGGCGTATATTTCGCCTCCCATATAGACGGTCACAGGATCTTCATGGGACCTGAGGAGAGTATGCAGATACAGTCTAATCTTGCTTCAACTATCGCTATGGCTTTCGACGAGTGTATTGAAAATCCGGCACCGAGAAAGTATGTTGAAGCCTCCGTTGACCGCACAACACGCTGGCTTATCCGCTGTAAGGAGGAAATGGCACGCCTTAACAGTCTTCCCGATACGATAAACAAGAATCAGCTTCTTTTCGGTATAAATCAGGGTTCGACCTACGATGATATCCGCATCAGACACATGGAGGAGATCGCAAAGCTTGATCTCGACGGCTACGCTATCGGAGGTCTTGCAGTAGGCGAGGCAACTGAGGATATGTACCGCATAATCGACGCTGTAGAGCCATATATGCCAGTAAACAAGCCGAGATATCTCATGGGCGTTGGAACTCCATCCAACATCATCGAGGCTGTCGCAAGAGGCGTGGATATGTTCGACTGCGTAATGCCAAGCAGAAATGCACGTCATGCGACTGTTTTCACGTGGAGCGGTATCATGCACCTCGGAAACAAGTGTTATGAGACTGATCCCAGACCTGTTGACGAGCAGTGCGATTGTCCGACCTGCCGTAATTTCAGCCGTGCGTATATCCGCCATCTGTTCAAGGCAAACGAACAGCTTGCCGGACGTCTTGCGGTTCAGCACAATCTTTATTTCTACAATACGCTTACGGAGAAGATCCGTGAGGCGATAGACGAGGACAGATTTGAGGAGTTCCGCAGTAAATATTCGGTACTTCTTGCAACGAGAATTTGAGGTGGTCTGATGATAACAGCAATTTTTGATCTTGACGGAACTCTTGCCGATACGCTGGAAGATCTTGCGGATGCGGTGAACTATGGACTGAGTGCTCTCGGATGTCCGCCTTGTCCTCTGGAAAGCTTTAAACAAATGGTCGGTGACGGCGCACAGATGCTCTGCTGGAGGGCGCTTCCCGACGATAGAAAAAATCTTGCTGACGAGCTTTACAAGGGTTTCAGCAGTGAGTATGAAAGCCGTCATCTGAACAAATCACGGCTCTATGACGGTATCAGCGAAACAGTTGCGGCTCTCAGGGACGCCGGAGTTACGCTTGCAGTCGCTACAAACAAGCCGCATGACGCCGCGGTGAAGATAATCGCCGGACTTCTTCCTGACGCCGGCTTTACCGCCGTTCTCGGAAGCTGCGCTGAAAGACCGAAAAAGCCGGATCCGACGATTATAAGAGAAATTCTTGCCGGACTTCCGGCAGAGGATAATACCATTTACATGATAGGAGACAGCAACGTTGATGTCCGGACGGCTAAAAATGCCGGAATTATCTCCATAGGATGCGCATGGGGATTCCGCGGAAGTGCGGAGCTTATCGCTGAAAATGCAGACTTCATTGCGGAAAAGCCGCAGGATATCGCAAAGATCATACTTGGACGGGAGGTCTGAAAATGGCACGGGAAAGAAAAAAATCAGTGTCTCCGGAGCTTTACACTGAGGAACAGCAGAAGCTTATTGAAAATCACATCAGCGAGCATTTCGGAACAATAAGCAATTTCTATCAGAATATGGAAGATGAATCGTCAAAGCTCAGTATAAATGTGATTCCCGCAAGCCGTAAAAAGCCCTATGTTACGCTGATAACATCGGGAATGGGCGTTCATGTCATGAAGGCTAAGGGTAAAAAAGGCGGCGAGTTTGAAAATCGTGCTGAGCTTGTAATGTATATGCCGCCGTACTGGAAGCCGGATGACAACGATAATGAAGCCGGATTCTGGCCGGTGCGTCTGCTTGATCTTATCGCAAATTTCGCTTCTGAGGAGAAAACATGGCTCAGCTGGGGACATACTATCGACTACGGAAAAAGCTTTGAGGAACAGTCGGGCTTTCGTGGGATTATCCTTGTTATGGCAGCTGCCGGAAAGGATTCGTGGCACTGCCGGCTTTCAGACAGCGAAAAGGTGACGTTCTATCAGGTAGTTCCGCTGCTTGAAAGCGAGCTGAGGTTCGCAGTGAAGAACGGCGGCGCAGCTCTTGCCGGACGCATGGACAAGGATGTGAAAAATGCTGCTGATCCTGACAGAAATCCCTATGTTCCGGACAATTTTGAGGATATACTCGATACTGCCGCAGATCATTCCTGCAAAATCGAGGAAAAGGAGCTTGATCTGCCTGAGATCAACGGAGCAAATCATATTTCGTCATTCCTGCGCTGGATGATACTCCATGATATGATAAATGACGAATTTTCAGAGTATTTCGAAGAGGAACTTGCTCAGATAAGGGCAGGGGAGTTTGATGTGCGCACGTTCCTTTTGAAATCACTTGACGGAGAGCTCAACAGGGAACTGTTTACCGATGAGGGCAGAGAGTTTTCCGGATATTACTATGATTTCTACAGTGACGGCGATGATCCGTGCTATCCTTCGGACGTGGACAGCATGGCTCTTGATTACTTCGGCGAGGAACGCTACAACTGCGATGAATTCAAGGATGAGGCATACCTGTTTGTGCCGTATGATGAAGCCTATCACGAGCATATGTCGGAATATATTGATAAAGCATATGAGAGATTTCGATCAGACAAGTAATAACGGTAATGTGCCGTCCGTAAATTTTTACGCGGACGGCACATTATTAGGTATTGACAAATATGCAGATTTGTTGTACAATATATTATATGTATTTATCTTTATATTTATATAGAATATCAAAACATGAAAAGGCGGTAAACAAATGGGCTTATTCAAAGGAATTTTCGGCGCTAACGGCTACAGCAACAGAGAGCTGAAGCGTATCGAACCTATTAAAAATAAAGTACTTGCACTTGATGAGGAATACGGAAAGCTTTCCGACGCCGAGCTCAAGGCAAAAACAAAGGAATTCAGGGAAAGACTTGAAGAAGGCGAAACTCTAGATGATATCCTTCCGGAGGCTCTTGCGACTGTAAGAGAAGCTGCATGGCGAGTTCTCGAAAAGAAGCCTTATCCTGTACAGATCATCGGCGCTATCGTTCTTCATCAGGGACGTATCGCTGAAATGAAAACCGGTGAAGGTAAAACTCTCGTTGCGTGTGTTGCTTCATACCTCAATGCACTTTCCGGTCTCGGTGTTCACGTTGTAACTGTAAACGACTACCTCGCTAAGACTCAGGCTGAGGAAATGGGTAAGGTTCACCGTTGGCTCGGTCTGACTGTCGGATGTATTCTCCACGGTCTTACAAACGAGCAGAGACGTGCAGCTTATAAGTGCGATGTTACATACGCTACAAATAACGAGCTCGGCTTCGACTACCTCCGTGACAACATGGTTACTCAGAAAGAGGACAGAGTTCAGCGTGCTCCTAACTTCGCTATCGTGGACGAGGTTGACTCCATTCTTATCGACGAAGCTCGTACACCTCTTATCATTTCAGGACGAGGCGACAAGTCTACTGATCTCTACTCAATCGTTGACCGTTTTGCAAAGACTCTGACCCCTACAACTGTCGTTGAAATGGACGACAAGGCAGATCAGGACGCTCTCAATGAGACTGCTGACTATATCATCGACGAAAAGGCAAAGACAGCTACTATCACTCAGCGCGGTGTTAAGAAGGCTGAGGCTGCTTTCAATGTTGAAAACCTTATGGATCCCGAAAATATGACGCTCCTGCACCATATCAATCAGGCTATCAAGGCTAACGGAACTATGAAAAACGACATTGACTACGTTGTTAAGGACGGCGAAATCGTTATCGTTGATGAGTTCACAGGACGTCTTATGATGGGACGCCGCTTCAATGACGGTCTGCATCAGGCTATCGAGGCTAAGGAAGGCGTTAAGATCAAGAGCGAATCAAAAACTCTTGCAACGATCACTTTCCAGAACTTCTTCCGCCTTTACACAAAGCTCTCCGGTATGACCGGTACTGCTATGACTGAGGAAGCTGAATTCAAGGAGATCTACAAGCTTGATGTTATCTCCATTCCTACAAACAAGCCTGTTATCAGAATTGATCACAACGATCAGGTATTCAGCTCTGAAAAGGGCAAGTATGCCGCTATCATAAATCAGATCATCGAGTGCCACGAAAAAGGTCAGCCTATCCTCGTTGGTACTGTTTCAATCGAAAAATCTGAGCTTCTTTCTGCTATGCTCAAGAGAAAGGGCGTAAAACACGAGGTTCTCAACGCTAAGCATCACGCTAAGGAAGCTGAGATCGTTGCTCAGGCAGGTAAGTACGGTGCTGTTACTATCGCAACCAACATGGCTGGACGTGGTACCGATATTATGCTCGGCGGTAACGCTGAATTCCTCGCAAGAGCTGAAATGAGAAAGCGTGAGATCCCTGAGGAAATCATCACTGAGGCTATCGGTTTCGCTGATACAGATAATCAGGAAATTCTAGACGCAAGAAAGCTTTACCGTGAACTTTATGATAAGTATAACGCAGAGGTAAAGGAAAAGGCAGTAAAGGTCAAGGAAGCCGGCGGTCTTTACATCCTCGGTACTGAGCGCCATGAGTCAAGACGTATCGACAACCAGCTTCGTGGACGTTCCGGACGTCAGGGCGACGAAGGCGAAAGCTGCTTCTTCCTCTCAGTTGAGGATGATCTTATGCGTATTTTTGCTGGTGAGCGTCTTGAAAATATGATGAGAACGCTCAATGTTGACGAGACTATGCCTATCGAAAGCAAGCTCCTCACAAAGATCATCGAGTCCTCACAGAAAAGAGTTGAGGGCAACAACTTCAGCATCAGAAAGAACGTCCTCAACTACGATGACGTTATGAATACACAGCGTGAGATCATCTACAAGCAGAGATCACAGGTTCTCGACGGTGAGGATCTCCACGAAAGCATCCTCAAAATGATGGAGGATCTTATCACATCCACTGTTGACAGATATCTCGTTGATGACACTGTTAAGGATGACTGGAATATCACCGGTCTTAAGGAACACTTCAATGGCTGGCTTATCGGTCCTGAGGATCTTGATTTCACTGAGGATGAGATCGAGGATGTTACAAAGGAAGATATCGTTGAGGCTCTTAGTCAGAAGGCAGGAGAGATTTATCAGGCTAAGGAAGAAGAATACGGCGAAGAAATCATGCGTGAGCTTGAACGTGTAATTCTCCTTAAGGTAGTTGATACAAAGTGGATGGCTCACATCGACGATATGGAAGAACTCAAAAAGGGTATCGGTCTGCGTTCCTACGGTCAGAAGAACCCTGTTATCGAGTATCGTTTCGAGGGCTTCGAGATGTTCGACGCAATGGTTGAGTCGATCCGTGAGGATACAATCCATATGCTTCTTACCGTAAAGGTTAGAAAGGACGCTATGCCGGAACGTGAGCAGGTCGCAAAGCCGGACGCTCCTAATGCAGGGCCGGATGACGGAAGCTTTGGCGGAACTCAGGTTAAGGCTAAGAAGGTAAAGGATAATGATCCGTGTCCGTGCGGAAGCGGCAAGAAGTACAAGAAGTGCTGCAAAGCTAAGGACATTGAAGAAGGAAATGCGTAATTCCTGTATACAAATAGTATAAATAATTGTGGCAGGCGGATATTATTTCCGCCTGTTCTTTGAATACAGACAGTATTACTGTTATGAATTTCGGAGCATAATATGAGTGGTTACAGTGCTTTTGCAAGATTTTATGATAAGCTGACGGCGAATATCGACTACCGTAAGCGAGGCGAATATTTTAACGAAATAATAAAAAAATTCAAGACTACAAAAGAGAATATCTTACTTGACCTTGCGTGCGGAACAGGCAGTATTTCGGAGGTTATGGCTGATCTCGGCTACGATGTCGTGGGTGTGGACAACTCAGAAGAAATGCTCGGAATCGCTATGGAAAAGAAGTTCGACAGCGGCTGCGGAGTGCAGTATCTATGTCAGGATATGTGCCGTCTTGATATGTTCGGCACGGTCGATGTGACGATATGCGCCCTCGACAGCATAAATCACCTGTCGTCTATTGATGACGTGCGGAAGGTTTTCGAGGGAGTTGCGTTTTTCTCGGAGCTTGGAGGATTGTTCATTTTTGATGTGAATACCCCCTACAAGCACAGGAAAATCCTTGCTGACAACACGTTCACCTATGAGGCGGAAGGAATTTACTGCATCTGGGAAAACACGCTGAACAGGGAAACTGACGAGGTGCGGATGAATCTTGAATTCTTTGAGGAACTTGAAAACGGTCTGTATGAGAGAAGCTCCGACAGCTTTTCGGAGAAGTCATACAGCGAGGAAGAACTTGAAAATCTTCTTGCGGAGACAGGCTTCGAGCTGCTTGGAAAGTACGGCGATGATACTTTTGAAGCTCCGACTGAAAATACTCAGCGTATAGTATATGCGGTGAGATGTATCAGAAACGGGCAGCGTTAGGCACCAGCGGTGCCGCAGCGTGACGCTGCACCCTGTTCACGTTTCCGTGCGAAAACGCACTCACTCTGTACAAGGCGGCAGTCTGCTATCGCATACGAAAAAAATTTATTGTTATAGATTGTAGGGGACGGCGTCCTCGACGTCCCATTAATTAAACGGAATATTAATGGTGCGATGTGGTCATCGCACCCTACATTTTGATTCCGTAAGAGTTAAGCGAGCGAGCTTTTACTGACCATACCGGACAGAGTAATACCGTGAATCGGGGGCACCGCTGGTGCCAATTACGAATTACGCATTACGAATTATATTAAAGAAAGGACAGATAAAAATGGGTAAAATGTACAGGGCGATATCAGCGGACGGCTCGGCATTTGCTGAGGTTCTTGACGCAAAGGATATCGTTTCGGAAATAGAGAAGATAAATCAGAGTTCGGCGGTAGTTACAGCGGCACTCGGACGTCTGACGATAGCGGCATCCCTCATGGGATATATGCTCAAAGGCGAGAGTGATACTATTACTCTCCGTATAAACGGTGGCGGACCAGCCGGACAGCTCACAGCCGTTGCTGACAGCTGGGGAAATGTAAAAAGCTGTGTGAGCAATCCCATTGTTGAGATTCCTCTCAACGCTCAGGGAAAGCTCGATGTCGGCGGAGCTGTCGGCACGGATGGAAATCTCTCCGTTGTGCGTGACCTCGGACTGAAAGAGCCGTATGTCGGCGTGATTCCACTTGTATCGGGCGAAATTGCCGAGGATATTGCAAATTATTACGCTTCAAGCGAGCAGATCCCAACTGTTTGCAGTCTCGGAGTTCTTGTAAATCCCGACCTTACAGTTCGCTCAGCCGGCGGATTTTTAGTTCAGCTTCTGCCTTTCGCTGACGAAAAGTGCATTGACACCATAGAGGCGAATATCGCTAAAATGCCGCCTGTATCGAAGCTTTTTGACGACGGCTTGACTCCCGAAGAAATCGCAAATATGCTCCTTGACGGACTTGAACCCAATGTCCTTGATACTGCTGAGCCTGTGTATTACTGCGATTGCAGTCGTGAGAGAACTGAGGAAGTCCTTATAAGCATCGGTGAGGAGGAGCTTTCAAAAATCGCCGCAGAGGGAAAGGATACCGAGGTGTGCTGCCACTTCTGCGGAAAAAAATACGTCTTTACGCCGGATGAGATAAACATTCTCATTGACGGCATCGGAAAGGAATCCTGATGTACGAAAACAAAACTGAAAATATTCCCGTGCCGGCAGTTCTTGCCTGCGTTGATACGGGCGAATTCGATGCAGAAGCGTCCATCCGTGAGTTGGAGGAGCTTGCATCTTCCGCTGAAGCTGAGGTCGTGGGTACGGTCATCCAGAAACGTCCGTCCTTCGATCCGGCAACGTGCATGGGCAGCGGACGTCTTGAAGAGCTAAAAGAACAGCTTGATACTCTCGGCGCAGAGCTTGTCATCTTTGACCATGAGCTTTCCGGCGTACAGGTGCGAAATATCGAGGATATCCTCGGAGTGAGGGTGATCGACCGCACAACACTGATCCTTGACATTTTTGCTCAGCGCGCAAGAACGAAGGAGGGTAAGCTTCAGGTCGAGCTTGCACAGCAGAAATATCGTCTGCCGAGGCTTATCGGCATGGGTACTGCGCTGTCACGTCTTGGCGGTGGTATCGGAACGAGAGGTCCCGGCGAAACTAAGCTTGAAACGGACAAGCGACATATCCGCAAGCGAATTTCCTACCTTGAGGAGGAACTTGAGGAACTCAAAAAGCACCGTACCTTTTCACGTTCACGGCGCAAGAAGGACGGCGTGCTTTGTGCAGCGATAGTAGGCTATACTAATGTGGGAAAATCCACACTTCTGAACGCTCTGACGGATGCCGGCGTTCTTGCCGAAAACAAGCTTTTTGCGACGCTTGATATCACGTCACGCTCGATCGAGCTTCCCGACGGACGAAGCGTAATGCTAATTGATACAGTCGGACTTATCCGCAGACTTCCGCATAATCTTGTAGAAGCCTTCAAGTCTACGCTGGAGGAGGCAGCTTCTGCTGATGTAATTCTCAACGTACAGGATCTGTCATCCCCTGAAAGACAGGAACAGGCTGAGGTTACAGAAAAGCTTCTTGCAGAGCTTGGCTGTGCAGATATTCCGAAGATAAATGTCATGAACAAGCTTGACATCGCATTGGACGCAGATACGGTATTTGAGGACGACCGCACTGTACTTGTTAGCGCTCGTGAGCATCATGGATTTGACAGATTGCTTGAATGTATAGTGAAAAATCTGCCCGTCACAGCAAGACGGATGAAGCTTCTGATTCCGTATGCGAAGGCTGGCTTTGCCGGAAAAATCAGGGAGGAAGGCAAGGTTTTTTCTGAGGAATTCACGGAAACCGGCACGATAACGGACGCTCTCGTGGATGTGAAGCTTATCAGCGAGGCGGAGCAATACATTTATAATGCATAATTCGTAATTGTGGTGTCGGCATTCGCCGACGGATGAAAATATTTTCAACGAATGTAGGGGACGGCGTCCTCGACGTCCCATTTTACGAATACGGGAACGTGGTTCGGGGGCACCGCTGGTGCCAAAAGGAGTGAAAAAATGAAAGTAAACTGGAATACAAAATATAACACGGTATCAGTTTATACGATTCTGACGTTTACAGCCTGTCTTGTCGTTTATGCGATACTTTTTAACTTCACGATAGTAGGTAAGGTCATTAAGACGTTTTTCTCGGTCGCAGCACCGATCACATGGGGACTTGTCATTGCATATCTCGTTAACCCCATAATGGTTTGGACTGAAAAGCGTATAAAGAAATTTACAGAGCGTAAAAAACCTCATCCGAAGGTGCGCAGAATTATTTCCACTGCCATTGCGATGCTTATTTTTGTTGCGATAATCTCAGCGCTTTTGGCGATAATTCTGCCGCAGGTTCTCAATAGCCTAACAAGTATTTTCGAGAACGTCGGAGTTTACATCAACAATTGCCGTGATTGGATAAATTCGCTGTCGAATAAGTATCCCGAACTTGTAGAAAATGCCAATGAGCAGATAAGCACGCTTGAAATCGACGTAAACGAGTTCGTGGGAAATCTTCTGCCGAAGGTCGGCGATCTCATGGTTATTATTACTGACCGTACATTCGGATTCCTAATTGGAATCAAGGACTTCCTCATCGGAATGATCGTTGCGGTGTACTTTCTCTACGACAAGGAGCATTTTCTGGCACAGCTCAAAAAGCTCACCTATGCGATGCTTCCGGAAAGAGCGGCTTCCGGATTCTTCCGTGTATGCAAGCAGACGAACAGCTCTATCAGCGGCTTTGTATCCGGTAAGATAATCGACTCAATTATTATCGGATTCCTGTGCTTTATATGTATGTCAGTGATGAAGCTTGATTTTGCAGTTCTCATCTCTGTTATTGTCGGCATCACAAATGTAATTCCGTTTTTCGGACCGTTCATCGGAGCGATACCGAGCGGACTTCTTCTGCTTGTGTCGTCGCCGAAGCAGGTTATTCCGTTTGCTATACTTATACTTATTATACAGCAGCTTGATGGAAACGTTATCGGCCCGAAGATTCTCGGACAGTCAACAGGTGTATCGGCGTTCTGGGTGTTGTTCTCAATACTTGTCGGCGGCGGACTTTTCGGATTTGTCGGAATGATTCTTGGTGTTCCGGTGTTTGCCGTTGTATATTCGCTGATAAGCGAGTATATCAACTACCGCCTGACCTCAAAAAATATGTCTGCGGTCACGCTGGATTATGTTCCGATGCCGCAGGAATTGCCTAAAAAGGAGAATAAAAAAGAACCGAAGAAAAAATAATGATAGGGAGATATAATTATGGGGGCAATTCTGTTTATTTTCGGCGTTTTTGTTGGGGTTTCCGTTGTTTCCGGCTTCAGGGGACTGGTGAACTTTGCAGTCGGGAAAATATTCGGATTTTACGTTGAATATTTCCGTTATATGACGTTCAGCTGGAGGAAATCCGGCGGCTATTGCAAAATAGGCTTCTCGCCGATATGCGAGCTTCGCATGAATCGTAAGGAAAAAGCTGATTTCTACGCTGTTGTGACCTTTGTAATTGAAACTCTTGTGTGTATTACAACGTGTATATTATACAGCATACTGATGATAAACCTGTGGCGGAACGAAACTATCTACAGGCTGATAACATCATTCTTTCTGGGAATAGGTCTTTGGTTTGTCGTGGATAATATATCGTATTTTGTATTTCTGTTCAAGGCGGTAAAGGAGCGTTCGTCACCTCTGAATAAAAAGAATGCGGAGATAACCGAACAGCTGAAAAACGGCTGTACATTGGATGAAATTGACATTCCTGACCATCGTATGTATGGCGGAAAGCCTTTTTCAAGAGAACTGCTGATATATCTTGTGTTTGAGTTTATGAAGAAGATCTGGGATGATGATACAGCCGGTGCAGGGGAAGTTGTTTCCTCAATGGAAAAGGCTGCGAATGTGGATTACATATTAAAACCGACAGAATATCTCTTTGAGTTTTCGCTGGTATATTACAATCTGTTATATTTTTACTCGGCTGTCAGGAAAGATATTCATCGTGCTGAGTATTTCTACGGAATGCTGAGCGAACAGCTTCACGGCGACAAGGACGCCAATGCAATGCGAGTTCTTGCGGCGTATTTCCTCTATATCAGAAGTGATTTAAATTCTGCGAAGATGTATGCTTACAAGGCAGAGGAGGCGCTTCATAATTTTCCGTACAGGGGAGAGCAGCATTTTGAGGACAAGCTGATAAAGGGAATGATTTCGGAGATACATCAGCGTGAAGCGGCTTTATAATATAATAATATAATAGGTAAGGGCGGAAAAAATCTGTCCTTATTTTTATTGGTTTGATAATATGCAGGACGCACACATGATATACATACAACTTGAAATTTCTAAATATATTGTTAATTGATAAAAATATAATCTGCTATTTTTAGTTAATTCATCAAATCAACTCTGCATACATTGCTGGAAATGGCTATATACAGCGGAATTTTGATATTTAAACATAAATATAGGATTACGTACATTTAGCAAAAAATGACTGATTTGTTTATTTTCAGCAACATATGACTTGAAAAGTTCACAAAAATGTAATAAAATATAGTTGTAAACAAAAACAGTGGAATCGAAATTGAAGGAGGGGATTATTCTCACCGGCAAACGAGTTCTGTAGTACATTACGGAATTCAAATTCAATATCCGCTGTGATGGCGGAGCCTATGGCAGACAGATTGAATTTTGTACCAGATTCAAAGAAATTCAGAGGAATTTCGTCTGCTAAAAAAATTAAAGGAGGAAATTTTTATGAACCTGAAAAGCAAATTAAGAAAAATTGCCAGCGTGTTCACGGTTGCAGTAATGTGTATGACGATGCTTCCTAATGTGTCTCGTACTTCATCTTCTGCAGCAAGCGTTGGTGACAAGCTCAGTGTTGGCGGCGGCACAACACAGCATAAGGGAAACTGCGACGGTTTCAGCTATGAGATATGGCTTGACAGAACCGGCGGAAGCGGTACCATGACACTCGGAAAGGGTGCTACATTTAAAGCAGAGTGGAGTGCAAGTGTTCCAAGCGGAAACTTCCTCGCTCGTCGTGGACTTGACTTTGGTTCACAGAAGAAGGCTACTGATTATTCATACATCGGTATGGACTATACAGCTGACTATCGCCAGACAGGAAGCAACAATGGTAACTCCCGTCTTTGCGTATACGGCTGGTTCCAGAACAAAGGCTTACAGGGTGTTCCGCTCGTTGAGTACTACATCATTGAAGACTGGGTAGACTGGGTTCCGGATGCACCTGGTAAAATGGTAACAATCGACGGCGCACAGTACAAGATTTTCCAGATGGATCACACAGGTCCTAGTATCAACAGCAGCAATGAGACTTTCAAGCAGTACTTCAGTGTACGTCAGTCAAAGAGAAAGTCCGGTCATATCACGGTTTCTGATCACTTCAAGGCTTGGGCAAACGAAGGTTGGGGCATCGGTAACCTTTACGAAGTAGCTCTCAATGCTGAAGGCTGGCAGAGCAGCGGTGTTGCTGATATCACAGAACTCGATGTTTACACAACGGATCCTGGTCCTACACCTACACCTACACCTACTCCTCAGGAACCCGAAAAGCCTGCTGACGGAACATATTATTTCAATGATACATTCGAAAGCGGCAACGGCAACTGGGAGTCAAGAGGTGCAACATCACTCAAATCTGATTCAAGCAACTACTACTCCGGAAGCAAGTCCGTTTTAGTAACAGGCAGAGAAGATACATGGCAGGGCGTAGCAATTCCGCTCGATTCCAGCCAGTTCGTTCCCGGTTACTCATACAGCTTCAGTACTGCTATTCTTCAGAAGAGCGGTTCTACAGAAGAAGCTAAGCTTACTCTCCAGTACAATGATGCATCAGGAGAGGAACAGTATTCTACAGTTGCTTCAGCAGACGCTGCAAGCGGCAAGTGGACAAAGCTTGAAAATACATCTTACACAATTCCCGAAGGTGCTACAAATCTTCTCCTTTATGTAGAGACAGAGAGCACAACAGATTTCTATGTTGACAACGCAATCGGTGCAGTTGAAGGTACAAAGTCAACTGTAACAACAGGCGGCGGTACAGTATCAGGCGGAACAACAACTCCTGATCCTACACCCACTCCCACTCCTACACCTACACCTTCCGGCGATTCACTCGTTGGCAAGTTCGGCCACCTCTTTAAGATGGGTACATCTGTAAGCCCTAACGAGCTCAACAGCTCAGCTGGCAGAGAATTCATCCTTAAGCACTTCAATTCTATCACACCTGAAAATGAACTTAAGCCTCAGCTTATTCTTAAGCAGGGTTCAACAGATAACACAAGATGTATTGTAGACATTTCAGCGGCAGCCCAAACACTTAAGTTCTGCGAGGACAACAATATCGGCGTTCGTGGTCATACATTCGTATGGTACAGCCAGACTCCTGACTGGTTCTTCAAGGAGAACTTCTCAAGCAGCGGTGCTTATGTATCAAAGGAAATCATGAACAAGCGTCTTGAAAACTTTATTAAGGATACATTTGACGCAATCAAGACACAGTATCCTAAGCTTAACCTCTATGCATACGACGTATGTAACGAGCTCTTCCTCAACGATGGCGGCGGACTCCGTGAACCAGGAGGTGCTCCCGGATCATACTGGGCAGCAGTATACGGTGCAAACAATGATGAATTCATCATCAATGCATTCACATATGCAAGAAAGTATGCTCCTGCAGGATGTAAGCTTTACATCAACGACTACAACGAGTATATCGGCAACAAGACAAACGACATCTACAACATCGCAATGAAGCTTAAGGAACTCGGTGTTATCGACGGTATCGGTATGCAGTCTCACCTTGCAACAAGCTTTCCTTCTGCTTCAATGTATGAGACAGCTCTCAAGAAGTTCATCAGCACAGGTCTTGAGGTTTCAATCACAGAGCTTGATATCGAGACAAAGGGCAACGCAAGTGCTCGTGCAGACCTCTTCCAGGATGTATTCGAGATGGCAGTTGCAAATGCAGATAAGATTCCTTCATTCACACTCTGGGGAACACACGATCCTATCAGCTGGAGAAAGAACGAAACTCCTCTCCTCTTTACAGATAACTACCAGGCTAAGGAAGATTACAATAAGGTAATGAGCATTGATGTTCCTTCAGCTCCTTCAGTTACAACAACTACAACATTTAAGCAGCCTGGCGTAACCACAACTACAACAGTAAAGCAGCCCGACGTAAATGTGGCTGACTGGGGCGACGCTAACTGCGACGGCACAGTAAATCTTTCTGACGCTATCCTCGTAATGCAGGCTATCGGTAATCCCGATGTATACGGCGTAAGCGGAAGCGACAAGTCACACATCACAGCACAGGGTTCTGCAAACGCAGACGTAAATCTTGCTGGAAATGGTCTTACAAACGCAGACGCTCTTGCTATCCAGAAGTACCTCCTCAAGCTTATCAATAAGCTTCCTGAGAGCGTACAGCAGGGCAGCAGCAGCTCATCAACAACAACTACTCCGGTTGCAAATGCAAACTACTTTTCAGATTCGTTTGCAAACGGAAATGACGACTGGACTGAGAGAGGCGCTGCCTCTCTCTCTCTTGATACAGCAACTTACTACTCAGCTGGTTCCTCTCTTAAGGTAACAGGCAGAGAAGATACATGGCAGGGCGCAGCTAAGGTTCTTGACAGCTCCTTTAAGGCTGGAAGCACACACAGCTTCAGCGCTGCAGTATTACAGGCAACAGGTTCTTCACAGTCAGTTAAGATGACTCTCCAGTACAACCTTAACGGCGAAGAAAATTATGACACTATTGCAGAAGCTACAGCTGCTGATAAGAAGTGGACAAAGCTTGAAAACACAGCATATACAATTCCTGAGGGCGCAACAGACCTTCTCGTATATGTTGAACTCGCAGAGTCAACAGGCGACTACTACCTTGATGATTTTCAGGCTGCAGCAAGCGGTACATCTTCAAAAGTAACAACAGGCAGCGGTACAGTAGGAGATATTTCTGCTCCTGTTGTAACTCCTTCCACAGGCAACGGAAAGGTTGATCCTACAAAGCCAATGATCGCAATCAGCTTTGATGATGGTACAAATCCCTATGGTAAGAGAATCATTGACGCTCTTGCAAAGGAAGATTTCCGTGCTACATTCTTCTATGTAGGCGATTGGATCAGCGATGAGAGTCAGGTAAAATACGCTTATTCAAAGGGCATGGAAGTTGCAAACCACACAAATTCACATCCTTATCTCACAAATTTATCAGCATCTGAAATCAGAAACGAATATGATCAGTGTGCTGCAAAGCTCAAGAAGATTATCGGCACAGAGCCTTCAAAGCTTCTGAGACTTCCCTATCTTGCATCAAATGCAACAGTACAGTCAACACTTAACGACGTTCCGCTTATCACTTGTGCAATTGACACAGAGGACTGGAATGGTGCATCAAAGGATCAGATTGTTAACAAGGTAAAGCAGGCAATGACAAGCGGCAGCGGTGATGGTGCGATCATACTTTGTCACGAGACATATGCTACTACAGCAGCAGCTATCGAAGAGCTTGCACCTTATATTAAGGCACAGGGCTGGCAGATCGTAACAATCTCTGAGATGTTTGAAGCTAAGGGCAAACAGCTCAAGGGCGGACAGATTTACCAGAGCGCAAGATAAGGCGATCATTATTAATTTGAGTTAACCAGAATTTCTTCATTTTGTAATCCCCTTAAAACAGCCGGCTATTCAGCCGGCTGTTCCTCTTTTATAATTCCGTATTCTGAATTCTGCATTAAAACAGCACATGGGAACGTGAACAGGGTGCAGCGTCACGCTGTCTGCAACCGCCTGTTGACAAATTGTAAAGTGTGATTGCTTGACTTCAACCGGCAAATATCGTATAATTTAAGCGTGATCACAACACATAATTACACTAAAGGAGAAATAATATGATTTTTGCAGACAAGCTGATTGATCTCAGAAAAAAGAATGGTATGTCACAGGAGGAGCTCGCTGAAAAAATGAATGTCAGCCGCCAGTCCGTTTCAAAATGGGAGGGCGCACAGTCCATGCCCGATCTTAATAAAATAGTAAACATCTCAAAAATTTTCGGCGTGACCACAGACTATCTTCTTAATGACGAAATTGATACACCCGAAAATCAGATTATCGAAACAGCAGATACTTCCGCCGACGATGTGAAACCGCTCAGAAAAGTTTCCATGGAGGAAGCCTCAGAGTTCCTCAGACTCAACGAAAAAAATGCCCGCCGCACAGCTTTCGGAGTATTTCTGTGCATAATTGCATTCATTCCGCTGTTTCTTTTAGGAGCTGCCGGAGAAGAAGGAAAGCTTCCCATGTCTGAGGATGCCGCCGCTGCTGTCGGAGTAATAATTCTTCTTGTTATCGGCGCTGTCGCAGTTGTGTTCTTTATGTTATCAGAACACGAAATGAAGCCTTTCGAGTACCTCGATGAGGAGGATATCGACACGGAATACGGCGTTTCAGGCATGGTCAGGGAAAAGAAAAAAAGCTATGATCCGGTCTGCACACGCAACAATATTCTCGGTGTTACCATGTGTATACTGTCGGTTATTCCGCTTTTTGGCTCAATTCTTGTTTCGGAGAACGATTTTGTAAACACTGTGGGACTCTGTATTATGTTTTTCATCTGTTCTCTTGGTGTGAATCTTCTTGTGAGAACCGGAATTATCAGTGGCGGATTTGAAAGACTTCTGGAGGAGGGCGACTACTCCAAGGAGAGCAAGTCGGAAAAGCGTGACGACAGTAAACCAGATCTCGGAGCAGTTTACTGGCTTGTAGTGCTTGCAATTTTCCTTGCAGTAGGATTTATTGCCGAGGACTGGGGCAATACATGGATAATTCCTGCAATCGGTGCAGTTCTTTACGGTGCTTTTCATGAAATTACAAAACTTTTCGGCAGTAAATCTGGCAAAATGTAATGAAATCTAATTGATATATTGTGCTAATTCACCAAAAATTTCGACGGACTATTTACAAATTGATTGTTATGTTATATAATAATTAATGTAGATTGATGAAACCGAGGTGAAACGGGATGATAAAATATCTGACAGGTGACTTTGAAACAGTTGATTACGACGATAAAAAGCATGTTTTGCTCCATGATAATCATGATAACGAGGCATATCCCGTGCACTGGCACAACGATATCGAACTTATTATGCCGCTGAAAAATTACTACATGATAAACGTGAGCGGTGTTGACTATCGCATTGAGGAGCACGAACTTCTCATTGTTCCGGCTGGTGAGCTTCACAGTATGCCGGCAGTTCCGGGACACAGACTGATTTTTCAGTGCAGCAGTGTGAATTTATCGGATGTTCCGGCGCTTGAATCTGTTATGAGAGCACTGAATGCTCCGCTTCTGATAACACAGGAGTTCAGCAAAGAGCTTCATATTCTTGCTAAAAAAATGATGATGGATATATACAAGCTGTATAATTCTAAGTCTGAGCTCGCAGTTGTGAAGATTTATCTCAAAATGCTTGATTTCTTCGTGGCACTGAGAGAATTTCAGCTTGAACGCAGCAAGATACTTATGGACTGCGACGATGAAACAATCAGCGAATACAGCGAAAAATTCAGTACGGTGTTTAAGTACATCGATAATAATTATATGTATGACATATCGCTTGACCAGCTTGCGAATGTTGCCGGCTACAGCAAGTACCATTTTTCGAGAATTTTCAAGCAGTATAATTCGATGTCCTACTTGCAGTACATCAATGCCCGCCGTGTCAAGGCAGCGGAGGTTCTTCTGCTTGACCACTCAATTCCGATAACGGAGGTTGCAATGCGTGCGGGATTCAAGAGCCTGACGACGTTCAACCGTATATTCAAGGAAATAAAACACTGTACGCCGTCTGACTTTAAGCGACTGTGTGAACTTACATGACAAAAGCGCCCCTTTTACGGGGCGTATATTTTTGGCATTGTCGGTGCCAAAATTTTTTTGACCTTTTTTAAATCCGGAACGTATTACAAGTGAAAAGCTTTTCGAACACTCTTTGCAAAGGAAGTGACAACATGAACGATACAGGCAGGGTTTCCCGTGCGGTCGGGATTTACGGCGATATGCTGTACAGAATCAGCATAGTTCTGCTGAAAAATCATGCCGATTCCGAGGATGCCGTACAAGAAACATTTATAAAATATATGCTGAAATCTCCCGATTTTTCGAGCGAAAATCATGAAAAGGCGTGGCTTATCACTGTATGTACCAATAACTGTCGTGACATTCTGCGCAAGCGTTCACGGACAGCAGAGGACAGCGAGGAAATTCTGCGGAATATAGCCGTTGATGAGGAATCTCACGAAATCCTTGAAGCGCTGCTTGCATTGCCTGATAAGTTCAGAATCGTGATGATGCTTCACTACGTCGAGGGCTACAAGGTGAACGAAATTGCAAAAATCATCGGAAAAACCTCGTCCGCTGTGAAAATGCGTCTCAGCAAGGGAAGAACGCTTCTCAGGGGATTATACGGAAAGGAGTATTTGTAATGGATAAAAACAAGCTTGAAAAGGCTGTCAAGGGGATAAAAATGCCCGAAGAAACAGCGGAAAAAATTATAGCAAAGTGCCGTGAATATGAATCCTCAGCCGCAGACGGTGAAGAATATTCCGAACAGGTCAGCGGTGTGGAAAAGGCTGAAAACAGGATAGTTTTCCGGTTTTCGGCAGCTGCTGCCGCACTTGCTGTCGCTGCCGGCGGATTAGGAATTACAGCTTATCTGTCACGCCGTCCGGAGAAAAACACGAATCATCTTGACGAGGTCGAGGTTGATTCCACAGATATACAGCACTTTACAAACAGTATAGAAATAACAGAAGAACCAACGACTATAGAAATTTCCGCTGAACCGGATAAATACAGCGAGACTGAAAAAATGTACTACAGCTTCATCGCAGAAAATCTGATTCCTGAGTATGGTCTTGCAAGCATGGATGAATTCACTCAGTCAGAATCTGATGAAATATATATGGATTTTGTAATTCCTTCGCAGGCGTTAGGTATTGTAAGTGCCGATATTTCGGACTATACCGGCGACGGCAAAGAGGATATGCTTGCTGTTATATATGACGAAAGCGAGGAAAATTACGATTGGAAAATCCGTCTTTATTCCTATGATGATACAGATGTGTACATGATTGATGAATATGTTGCTTCTTATGGAAAGTTTTTCTTATTCAACGAAACATATTTCAGTCTTCAGAAGGTCAATGAAAGATTAGTGATTCATTCCTCGTATATTACGGCAGGAGAAGAATCTTCATATTATATGATTCTTGGAACATCGGAAAGCGGCTTCATAGAAGAAACAGCTGAGATTGTTATGAATTTTGATATTCAGGAACAGATAACGCTGTACACGGAAAACGACCACATTGTAACTCCGGATGACTGCACAAATTTTCATGAATATTTCTACAGTGAGTATAAAGAAACAACAACTACACCAGAGAAAATAAATTATCAGCTTATTGACTTTGAGGCTCTTGCACAGGAGGGGATACCGGTCAGATATACGCTGTCTGACAAGCCTATGCCTGACATTACACCAGAGCAGTGCAGACTTCTTGACGAGTTTTTTTCTGCTGCAGCCGATGCATCCGAGCTTATTCCGGCTGAGAGCAGAAGCTCATCCAGCGAGCCGGCAATGAAATTTGAAGCTGTCAGAAATGGCGATATATCGTGCTATATGTACATCTATCCTGACAACTATGTGTATATAATGAAAGAAGACGGAACTTCCGCACTGTACCGCTATAAAGGTTCGGACGGATATATGAACTCACCACTGCGCACAAGAATTGAAACTGTTTTCAGAAATGGAAATATCGCTGACGATGCGCGTTTTTATCCGCCTTTCGGAAATTTCTACAAGATGAGCAGCGAGCCGTATAAGGTGACTGTTTTTGACCGTGAGGGAATGATTCACGGGGGAGAGGTATCCGGAGAGGTGCTTCATCATGCGTTTTATGGTTATAAATGGACAGAATGCGAGGATGTGATGACAAAAACAGAGCCGTCAGAAATTAATATAATCAGAATAGAATTTCAAACGATAGACGGCTATGAAATTGTTACTGTGGACAATAGCGGCTTTGTGACATGGTACAGCAATAGCAGCGATATGGTCAGAAATTATCAGCTTGATGATACAAGAGCATTTGATATGATAATCGGCAACGTGTAATTGGCACCAGTGGTGCCTGTATGGGCAAACCTATGTGTTCGCCCGTTTCAATTAATAATGAATAAAAAAAGAGCACGATAAACGTGCTCTTTCAGGTGTCATATTAAAATCAGCCGATCTCAACGATCTCGCCGTAAAGCTCACGTCCAGCGCCAATTGCATTTGACTCGTCTGTATCAATGTGCATTGCACGAGCGTAGTTAGGGGAAACACGGCATACAACGTCGCCGAGAACTGCACATCTTTCAGGTGTGCAAACCTTTACCCATACTACCTGCTTGTCCTCAACGCCAAGCTCCTCAGCGTCAGCAGGAGTGAGGTGGATGTGTCTCTTAGCAACGATAACGCCCTCAGAGATCTCAATTTCGCCGCATGGACCAACAAGCTTGCAAGCGCCTGAGCCAGCGATGTCAGCGGACTCTCTGATAGGAGCTGCAATTCCGATAGAACGTGCGTCTGTAGCGGAAAGCTCAACCTGTGTCTCAGGACGAACAGGTCCGAGGATAGATACACCAGCAAGCTCCTTCTTAGGACCTACAACTGTAACTCTCTCCTCACAAGCGAACTGTCCCGGCTGGGAAAGATCCTTCTTCTTTGTAAGCTCGTAGCCCTTGCCGAAAAGGATCTCAAGATGCTCCTGAGTTACGTGAACGTGACGTGCGGATGTTTCAACGATAAAATTTTTAGCCATGATAATAAGCCTCCATATATTTTTGGGGATTCCCCATTAATTGACCTATTCTATTGTACACCATTTTCCATAAAACGTCAAGGGGTGACAGAGGATTTATTTTGTCTTTTAATATTCTACGATATAAAGCTCCTTATTCATAAAATATACCGCTTTTTCGCCATTTCCCACTATCATTGTATCAATTCCGATATTATCTGTAAGTTTTGATATCTTTCCATTTTCATACAGGCAGTACAGATCAAACTTTGTTCCATCAGCATCACTATCCCTTAACAGGAAAAGCATTTTTTCATAATCATGAGGCAGATAATTTGGTATAGCAAGGCTTTGACAGTTGTCCGCACGATAATAGTTTCCGGTTTCCATGTCATAAATATAACTTTTTGCAGTTGATTCGTCTGTGGTAAGGTCGTATTTATAAAAAGCCAGATCTGATTCATAGGAAAAATTACAAATCCACTTTTCAAAATATAGATATTTATCATCTGATGCGATCAGAGCTAACGAGTCATATTCACTGTCGAGATAATCTGAATATACAAAGCCTTCATCCTTTAAATTCACTATATTGTCAGCTATATTCTCAGGCAGCTGTACAGGAGGCATATGATATATATCCAATGTATTTTCTGTGCTTGCCGAGGAGGTATTTTCCGCAGTAGAGGTTTCCCTGCTTGTGTCAGAAGTAGTTTCTATCGGAGTAATGATTACGTTTTCATCCAAAGCTTCTTCACTGCTGTCAGCTC
>JAFTYF010000069.1 GCA_017461395.1 Ruminococcus sp. | reverse complement strand
GGCGGCTTCGGTCAGCAGGGTTACGGGTATAATGTTTCGGAATTACGCACTGAGATAGGTATGATACTCGGTGTTGATAAGCAGAATAAGGCAGTGTTAATCGGTGCGGGTAATCTGGGTCACGCTATTGCTGTACACCTGAGTTTTGAAAAATACGGTTGTAAGCTCTGCGGAATTTTTGATTCAGACCCGAAGATGATAGGACAGGAAATGAGCAATATCAAAATCTGTGATATCAGCCGTCTTTCCGAGTTCTGTCGTCAGAATCAGCCTAAAATTGCAATTCTCTGTATTCCGAAATCCGCTGCTCCTCATATTTGCGAACAGCTCATAGGTTTAGGCGTAAAAGCGTTCTGGAATTTCTCTCACTATGATATCAATCTTGAGCATAACGATATTATAGTTGAAAATGTTCACCTCGGTGACAGCCTGCTTGCTCTCAATTACTGTGTAAGCAATGCTGTTGACGAAAAAGATAAGTAATTCAAAGAGGTCATCACTGATAAAGTGATGACCTCTTTTGCTGTATCAGCTATTACGTCCTGCTTCTACAAGGTCTGTGAACAGCTTGCTGTATCTGAGCCCTCTTGCGGTGTCAAGTCTGATAATTCCGCCATGAAGTGAAACGGGAAGCTCCTCTCCGTTATAGGTAACGGTTTCGTTGTTGTGGCTGAACACTCTGTCTCTGAGCGCCTCGGCGTCCTCCAGCTCCTTTTTATTGGTAAGGAGTACAAATTCATCACCGCCGATGCGGAACATAATCATATCTTCTTCTTTTACGCTGTCGATACGCTTCAGACATTCCGCAATTGCAATATCTCCTGCATCATGCCCGTATTTTTCGTTGAATATAAGAAGATTGCACATATCGAAGCAAATGGCATAAGTGTCATGCATTTCTCTCAGTGTTTCATAAAGTCCTGTCAAGTCAAATCTGAATTTTTTCATAGTATGTCCTCCTGAAATCGTAATGGGCATATCGAGCCTTGGATAGATTTCTGAAAAGCTTCTTTTTTTGCGGTACTGAGACGGCGATTCTCCCCAGATTCGGGTAAATTTGCGTGAAAATACCTCGTGGGAGTTATATCCGTATCTGAGGGCAATATCAAGAATATTGTCATCGGTGTTCAGCAAATCGCGTGAAGCGGCGGTAATACGCCTTCTGGCAATATAATCCGCAATACCGATATGAAACACCCTTCTGAACATTTTCTGCAGGGCAGAAAGGCTGTAAGAGCAGTGGTCGGCGATCTCCTTCTGCGAAATCTCCTCAGAAAGATTATTTTCGATATAATCAAGTGCCTTTGTCAGAACCGCAAAGCTTTCCATAGAAAACCTCCGTGAATTTAGGATAACGTTATCGTAATTATATTATATCTTATGTTATTGAAAAAATCTTGATTATTTGAGTAAAACAAATCCGCCGCTGCAATAAGCAGAACGACGGACTTGTTTTTTTATATATTGGCTTTAGAGTGGTAAGCTTATTCTGTGCGGAGTGCAACAACGGGGTCCTTCTTTGCGGCAACGCCTGACGGGAAGAGACCTGCAATAAGTGTGAGAATTACGCTTATTGCAATCAGTATTACGCCCGCGAGGGGAGGAAGTACCGAAAGTCCTGCAATATCGGTGATATTCTCAATAATTATGTTGATAGGAATATTGAGAAGAATTGTTACTCCGATACCTATTGCGCCGGAAACAAGACCGACAATAATTGTTTCTGCGTTGAATACTCTGGAGATATCCTTCTTGGAAGCACCGATAGAGCGGAGAATACCGATTTCCTTAGTGCGTTCAAGAACGGAAATATAAGTGATAATGCCAATCATGATTGAAGAAACAACCAGTGAAATTGCAACAAAGGCAATGAGAATATAGCTGATAGCGTCGATAATATCAGTTACGGAGGACATTAACATTCCTACCATATCCGTATAAGTGATAACCTTGTTTTCTTCACCGTTTGCTTCCATTCGGTTGTTGTAATCTGTGATAAGGTTTGTGATATTTTCCTTTGCTTCAAAGTCGATAGGATAAATCAGTATAGAAGAAGGCTTTGCAAGGTCGATAACACCGAGATTTGTGATATTATCATAGTAAGTTGAGGAGGAAACGACGCTGGATTTGATAGCCTGCTGAGTGTACAGCTTCATCATTTCTTCCTTTTCTTCGTCAGACATGGAAGCAAAGTAGGCAAGCTGTTCTTCTGTAAGCTGAGATAAATCCATGCCTGAAATATCCATTGCTGACATATCAAATTCGGGCATTGCTGACATATCAAATTCGGGCATTGCTGTCATGTCAATGGTGGGCGTGGTAGCAGCGTTGGGGTCAACTGTAACTGCAACATCGGGAGTCTGCAATGAAGCAAAATAAGCAGCCTGTTCCTCTTCGGACATCATGGAGAGAGCCGCCTGCTGTTCGGGAGTAAGCGAGGAAAGGTCAACCGCAGGAACCTGCGCCGTCTGCATAGAAGTAATATACGCCTGCTGTTCTTCGGGGGTCATCTGTGCAAGCATAGCCTGTTCCTCAGGAGAAAGGGAAGAAATATCAAATCCGCTCTGCTGTGCAGCAGCCATCTGTTCCTTCATAGCCTCCATCTGAGCCATAAGCTCTTCAGCTTCCTTCTGGCGCTCTTCGGCTTCCTTTTCAGCCTTTGCTATTGCTTCATCGCCTGCTTCGGTACCATCAAAGGGAAGACCTGTGAAAACGTCATAATCCTGATTTTCCTGCTGTTCCTTTACAATGTCGCTGTCGTTTACACGGCCGGAAATGTATTCCATAAGGCTCTTTTTATAGCCGATAGTACCGCTTATGCTGGAAGCGCTTTCTTCTTTGGTTCTGATAATACCTACAATTTTAAGCTGTAAGCTATCTTCAAGGACATCAGCCATAAATTCCGCGTCCTCGCGCATATCAATCCATACACCGTCTTCATCCTTTTCGTAGAAAGCGGTGTTATCTACAACTCTGAAGGTGAGGCCGAGGATTTCCTCGTAGGAATAATCCCTGCCACCGCCGATTTCGCCTACGTCTTCCTTTTTCTGCATCATGTCGCGTACCGCTTCACGAAGCTCGTCGATTTCACGCAGACCGAGAGTGTAGAGGGTATAGTCGGTAATTTCATTGTACTTATCCACGATAAGTACGGCTTCATCATAATTGTCAGGGGTTTCACCTGCGATAAGCTCATACTTTGAGTTGAACATTTCCTCACTTTCGGTAAGCTCCTGGAAAACATTGGTAGTACCTGCCGAAGAAGAAGACATGAGGGAGGTCAAATCCATCATTCCCGATACGGCTCCGAAGCCGATATCGTTCATGACGTTGCTGGGGTTAACCTGCTTTATATTTTCTGTATCATCAGCGAAAACCTGTAAGGTGATACCGTATGAATATTCAATATTGGTAGTGTTTTCCTTTACGCCGCTGTTTTCATCTTCAAGGAAAGCCTTGAAGCTTTTAAGGTCGTTTACATTGGTTTCCTGATACATCATTGTAAACATATCGCCAAGACGGTTGTTGGTATAGATACGGTCGTAGGTGCGTTCCTTGGTTATGTTGTTTACATGGCTTGTCATTGAGGAGGACATGAAAGCAGTCATATCCGTTGTATTTGTTTCAATAGCCAGCGGGTAGGAAGCCATTGTGTCGGACTGAATATCATCGATATACTCCTGAACACCGTTTGAAAGAGAAAGGATAAGAGCAATACCTATAATACCGATACTGCCTGCGAAGGCGGTGAGAATTGTACGACCCTTCTTTGTCATAAGGTTGTTAAGACTCAGCGAAAGGGCAGTAGGGAAGGACATAGAGGTCTTTTTTACCTTTTCGGGCTTGCTCTTAAGCTCTTCCTCGTTTGTATATGGATTGCTGTCGTCAACGATTTTGCCGTCAACAAGTCTTATAATACGGTTTGAATACTGTTCGGCGAGCTCAGGGTTATGAGTAACCATGATAATCAGCTTATCCTTGGAGATTTCACGGAGGATTTCCATGATCTGGACGCTGGTTTCACTGTCGAGAGCACCGGTAGGCTCGTCGGCAAGAAGAATATCAGGGTTGTTGACAAGGGCACGTGCAATAGCGACACGCTGCATCTGTCCGCCTGACATCTGATTAGGCTTCTTTTTGAGCTGGTCGCCCAGACCTACCTTTTGGAGAACCTCAACAGCGCGTTTTCTTCTTTCTGCCTTGGAAACACCTGAAAGGGTGAGAGCAAGCTCTACGTTTGCGAGGACGGTCTGATGGGGGATAAGGTTATAACTCTGGAAAACAAATCCGAT
>JAFTYF010000068.1 GCA_017461395.1 Ruminococcus sp. | reverse complement strand
TGACCGTTCGGACCTTGAGGTCTGCTACGCAGGTGATATTGCCGCCGTCGTTTCCACCAAGTACACCACCACCGGTGATACTTTCTGCGACGAGGCACATCCCGTTATTCTTGAGTCCATGGAATTCCCGGAACCTGTTATCCGTCAGGCTGTAGAGCCCAAGACACGCGCAGGTCAGGAAAAGATGGGCATCGCTCTCGCCAAGCTGGCTGAAGAAGACCCGACTTTCCGTACCTACACGGACGAAGAGACCGGTCAGACCATCATCGCCGGTATGGGCGAGCTGCACCTCGAAATCATCATTGACCGTCTGCTCCGCGAATTCAAGGTTGAGGCTAACGTAGGTAAGCCTCAGGTATCCTACAAGGAGACCATCACCAAGTCTGCTGATGAAGACTGCAAGTACGCTCGTCAGTCCGGTGGTAAGGGACAG
Source organism: Ruminococcus sp. (assembly GCA_017461395.1). Taxonomy (GTDB): domain Bacteria; phylum Bacillota; class Clostridia; order Oscillospirales; family Ruminococcaceae; genus Ruminococcus. The sequence continues at coordinate 13,618 of JAFTYF010000068.1, read as the reverse complement.
TACGGTCACGTTAAGATCCGTGTATCTCCCAACGAATCCGGTAAGGGCTACGAATTCAAGAACGCTGTTGTCGGCGGTGCTATTCCGAAGGAATATATCCCCGCTGTTGACAAGGGTATTCAGGGCGCTATGAAGTCCGGTATCCTCGCTGGCTACGAAGTAGTTGACGTTAAGGTTGAGCTTTATGATGGATCATACCACGAAGTTGACTCCTCTGAAATGGCATTCCAGATCGCTGGTTCAATGGCATTCAAGGAAGCTATGGAAAAGGCAGATCCGGTTCTTATGGAACCTATCATGAAGGTTGCAGTAATCGTTCCCGACGATTACACAGGTACTGTTATCGGCGACCTCAGCTCACGCCGTGGTCAGATTCAGGGACAGGAAACAAGAACAGGTACTGTTCAGGTTGACGCTCTCGTTCCGCTTTCTGAAATGTTCGGCTATACAAGCGACCTCCGTTCTAACACACAGGGTCGTGGTCAGTATACTATGGAACCTCACAGCTACCTCGAGGTACCTAAGAATATTGCTGAAAAGATCATGACATCCCGCAAGAAGGGTTGATCCTGATAAAAAAATCAACTGTTTTTGAAAAATTTTTCAAAAAACACTTGAATTTATCTGATTAATCTGTTATAATATATATACAGATTTCTGAATTTCTTATTTAAGGAGGAATTTTCCAATGGCTAAGGCTAAATTTGAAAGAACAAAACCCCATGTAAACATCGGTACTATCGGCCACGTTGACCACGGTAAGACAACTCTTACTGCTGCTATCACAAAGACTCTCGCTATGAAGGGTCAGGCTAAGTTCGAGGCTTACGATATGATCGATAAGGCTCCCGAAGAGAGAGAGCGTGGTATCACAATTAACACAGCTCACGTTGAGTACGAGACAGACGCTCGTCACTATGCTCACGTTGACTGCCCTGGTCACGCTGACTACGTTAAGAACATGATCACTGGTGCTGCTCAGATGGACGGTGCTATCCTCGTTTGTGCTGCTTCTGATGGTCCTATGGCTCAGACAAGAGAGCACATCCTTCTCGCTCGTCAGGTTGGCGTTCCTGCAATCGTTGTATTCATGAACAAGGCTGATCAGGTTGACGACGAAGAGCTCCTCGAGCTCGTTGAGATGGACATCCGTGACCTTCTCTCATCCTATGATTTCCCTGGCGACGATACACCTATCATCAAGGGTTCTGCTCTTGCAGCTCTTAATGCTCCTGATGATATCAACGATCCCGCTTACGCTCCTATCATCGAGCTCATGAACGCTGTAGATGAGTACATCCCCAGCCCTGAGAGAGACGATGCTAAGCCTTTCCTTATGCCTGTTGAAGATACTATGACAATTTCTGGTCGTGGTACTGTTGTTACAGGTAGAGTAGAGCGTGGACGTCTTAACGTTAACGAGCAGATCGAAATCGTTGGTCTCTCTGACGAAAAGCTCACAACAGTTGTTACAGGTCTTGAAATGTTCAGAAAGACTCTTGACTTCTGTGAAGCTGGTGATAACGTAGGTGCTCTCCTCCGTGGTATCACAAGAGATCAGGTTGAGCGTGGACAGGTTCTCTGTAAGCCCGGCTCAATCCAGCCCCACACAAAGTTCTCTGGTCAGGTTTACGTTCTTAAGAAGGAAGAAGGCGGACGTCACACTCCTTTCTTTAACAACTACAGACCTCAGTTCTATTTCAGAACAACAGACGTTACTGGCGTAGTTACACTTCCTGCTGATAAGGAAATGTGTATGCCTGGCGATAACGTTGCTATGAACGTTGAGCTCATCACTCCTATCGCTATCGAAGAGGGACTTCGTTTCGCTATCCGTGAGGGTGGTAGAACAGTTGGTTCCGGCGTTGTTACAGCTATCAACGAATAATTCGGTTTTGCATTAACTAACGTTTGATATTTACAGGCGGTTCGGTTTATTCCTTACCGCCTGTATTTACATTATACAGCTTTAACTCTCTAATATGATAAAGGATTATAATATGGAATACATTCTTCAGACAAATAACTTGACAAAAAGTTATAAAAGAAAAGTAAATGTACTCGATAATGTGTGCATGAATGTTCCGAAAGGTTCAATATACGGCTTCGTTGGTAAAAACGGCGCCGGAAAAACTACCCTGATGCGTGTTATCAGCGGTCTTAATACTCCCACAAGCGGCGGATATTCACTTTACGGTACCGACTACAAAGCCAGCAATATCATGGAAGCAAGAAAAAAAGTCGGCGCCGTCGTTGAAACTCCGTCTATCTATCTTGATCTGACAGCTAAGGAGAATTTACTCCTTCAATATAAGCTTCATGGAAAAGCACCTGATGAGCTCAATGATCTTCTTAATCTCGTTGGTCTGCCGAATACCGGCAAGAAAAAAGCTAAAGACTTTTCCCTCGGTATGCGTCAGAGACTCAGTATAGCCTTCTCTCTTATTTCCAACCCGAACTTCCTCATTCTTGATGAACCTATCAACGGTCTCGATCCGGAAGGAATCGTTGAAGTCCGTGAGCTTCTCCTTAAACTCCACAGTGAACGAGAGATCACAATTCTTATCTCAAGCCATATCCTCGATGAGCTGTCAAAACTTGCTACTCATTACGGATTTATTGACGGCGGTAAGCTCATAAAGGAAATGAGTGCCGAGGATCTTGAAAACGCTTGCAAAAAAACTATACGTCTGACAGTTAATGATACAAAGCTGTTCGCTCAGACTATGGATAAATTGAATCTTGAATATACTGTTATATCTGAACATGAGGCTGAAATATATTCTGCAATAGAGGTTACTCCGCTTGTACTCGCTCTTAACGACAATGGATGCAGCGTAATCTCCATGACTCAAAATAATGCGAGCCTCGAAAGCTACTTTATCAAGCTTATCGGAGGTGCTCACAATGCGTAATTTACTTAACGAATCATTCTCACGTCTTTTCAAAACAAAAAGCTTTAAAGTTTGTCTTTTTATTAACATAATTATGCCAGCCTTTATGATCGGTATAATGAAGTACCTGAGTGTACGTCTCAACGATGAACCTAATATGACTGCTGATGACAATTTATTCTTCATGACTGGAATGCTGCCGATTTTCATTTCAATAGGCTGCGGTCTCTTTATTGCAAAGGATTTTCAGCAGAATACTGTCCGCAACAAGATAATCTGCGGATATTCTAGAACAGCAATATATATGACAAACTGGATAACAAGTGCATTTATTACACTTCTGTATCATTTTGCGTCAACTATAGTTGCAGTCGTTCTTTCTGCTGCACTCTTTGAAACCGGCGAACTTTTCACTAAAGTCAACCTTTATTACTCTCTCATTTGCATACCGGTTCTTCTTTCGTTTACATCAATCACCGTTGCAATGACAATGAGCATAAGAAATACTGCCGGCGCTATATTCTCATTCCTTATTCATGAACTCAGCGCTATGTTAGCTATTCTTACATTCTTTATTGAGAGCGAAGCTTTTGCAAAATTCCTGAACTACTTCATTCCAATGAGTCAGTTAAGCATTATTCAGATGCGTAACTACAATGACGGCATGTTCGCAATTGATACCAATTTATCGGAAATAATGGGATATATGATCCCTAAAGGCTTTGATGCGGTTGCTATTCCGCTTTATGCCGTTATCCTTATTGTAGCTGTAACTGCCCTCGGCATATGGCATTTCAATAAAAAAGACGTTAAATAAATACTTACAGGCTGTGCAGATTCTGCACAGCTTTTTTATATAATTTACATTTCCTCAATTTTTACTGATGTTCTTTTCTATGTACTGCCTGAATAGATGTTTTTTACTATAATTTTATTATAAACCGACGTTGTTTGCAAGTTATTTTTGAAATACTTGAGGAAAAAAATAAAAGCAGACATATAAAAATATACGTCTGCTTAAAAATCATGCCCTGCGAATGATTATACAAGTAATATTATCAATTCCGCCCCGTGAAAGAGCAATCTCAACAAGATGCTGTGCCGCAAATTCATCGCCATATTTTTTCATCACCCAGAAAATTTCTTCATCTGTACACATATCCGTCAAACCGTCACTGCACAGCAGAATATCTCCCCTGCTGATGTCAAGCGGCTCATATGCAAGAGCCTTCAGTCCGAAATTCCTGCTGTCTACGCCAAGAAAAGTCGTAATCTTGTGTGAATCCTCACTTGCCCTTGCTTCTTCCTTGGTGTAAATATTTGCTTTCAGCTTCTTCATGGCTACCGTCTGATCTTCCGAAATCTGACGGATTCCCTTTTTATTGATATAATAGATTCTGCTGTCGCCTATGCTGAATGTATATGCGAGCTTTCCTCTGACGCAAGCCATAACAAAGGTGCTTCCGCTGAGGTCAGCATGACGTTCCTCAGCCATGCGAGAGATCCTGTTATTTGCCTCGCTGGAGTATTCATTTACCACAGTATGAAGCTGTTTTGAATTCGCATTTTTTATCCTGTCCGAAAAATCCTTCATTGTAAATGCGGCAATCTCTGAGGCTGTATCACCGAACATTTCTCCGCCCATACCGTCGCAAACGCCAAAAACATAGCTGTCCGAATAATCAAGCACACGATGACCGCAAAGGTTCTCAGCCTCACGGATACCAAGAATATCCGCATAGAAATTATCCTCATTGGCAGCTCTTACCTTGCCCTTATTGGAAGCAATACTCACAAAAACCGCTGACGGATTCTTTGATTTTTTCATAATCCCCTCGCTTATTCTTTATTTTGTTTGAGCCATTTCTCAAGCGAGAGTATATCATCGCTGTCTGTTTCCGTCTTATATGAGCAATATCTGCGAAGAATCATAGCGTCCATTCCGGTAATGATACCATCGCCGTCCACATCTGCCGCCTCAAGCTGCTTCTCAGTAAACGAACTTTTTTCTGCACTTATAAGAGTATATTCATTAAACAGCAGCGACGCATCTGATTCCGTTACTATTCCGTCACCGTCCACATCCCCTGTTTCATAGGCAGATACAGTCTTTCCGCTGTTTTTTTCATTTTCATTGTCATCCTTATTTATAAGAACAGCAATGAGCGCAATAACTGCCAACAAAAGCAGAAGAAGCAGCAGCGGTATAAGCTTCGGAGAGCTCTTTTTTTCATTCTTTGTACTGCTAACCTGTGCAGTCTGTGCCGGAATTCTCTGAGGCTGTGGTTTCGGCTGTGGCTGAACTCCCGCTGTTCCGGCATAATATCCACTGCTGTCAGGGAGCGCAGGCACAGACACCGGTGCTGCAGCTGCAACACTGCGCATTGCTCTCAGATTTTCAATCTCACAAAGCATTTCGTCCATGCTGCCGTATCTTACCGCCGGATCAAACGCACACGCCCTGAGAATTATCCGTCCGAATTCAGGAGAAGCTTTTTTCGGAACCTGCAGCGGTTCACCGTTCATTCGTCTTTCAACCGCCTGCTCAGTATCGCACTCCTCCTCAAACGGGAAGAAAAAGTCATTCATAAGCTGATAAAGGCATATTCCAAACGAATATATATCAGCCTTGTTTGTATAATCTGCCCCTCCGATATTTATTGATCTGTATATCTCAGGAGCTAAATATCCGGCAGTTCCGGAAACAGTACGCACAGATTCCTTTGAACCGGAAATATTGAAATCGCCAAGCTTGAAGGTTCCGTCCGGAGCTGCAAAGAAATTTGACGGCTTTATATCACGGTGATGAATCCCCTGCTTGTGCGCCGCATTAAGACCTCTGCCTATATTTGCCGCAAGACGCAGAATATTTTCCTCAGTTGGAGGAAATCCGCCCTTCTTCATGAGCGATGGAAGCTCCATGAGATATTCTGTTCGTGTAAGAAGCACATATCCCTGCATATATCTTAGCGGAATTATACTCTCATCCAGATATCCTGCAATATATGGACAATTGATAAGCTTGTGCATTACTGTATTCTCATTCAGTGCCTCACGGCGTTTCTCCTCAAGAAGAGCATTTTTCTGTTCCTCAGAGCAGTTCAGTTCCTCGTCAATAACTATTGGCTGTACCTTAAGCAATGAATAATCAATTCGTTCTGATTTTTTTGCTTCTATCTTATATACCTCGCTGTAGACTCCGGAATCCACCCTGTCCGTAATATACCAGTTTCCCCAGAGCGGCTGAGGTATCTCATCAATTATTGCTTTAAAATCAAACATATACCCTGTTCAACCCCCATATTCAGTATTTATCACCATAAATATCACGAAAATCATCTATATTTTATTATAGCACATTTTATTCCTATAATCAACCCTGATTCAGAGCTTCTTTCAGCTTTTAATTCCATTTACTTTCAGAAAAACATCACAAAACTAACATAAACGGCTGTTATAATTCTTTTGTAAACTCAATCATGACATCCAGAATTTCATATAAACCACCCTTAAAAGGACAGCAGCGCCGGAATTATTTCTGTGCGCTGCTGTTCTTTTTTCCGAATTAAATTTCATCGCATAAATTTTTGAAAAAGTATGCAAAAATTGGTGAGAGTTTTTGCATCTTCAAAAGACTAAGTTATAGAAGGCAATAAAAGTGAGGTCCGGACTTGCAAAAAACTTACTATACTTATTAGGAGGAATCACTATGAAAAAAACTAAAATATTATCCGCACTCATTCTCGCATCCATAATCACAGCCGGAACTGTTTCCTCTCTTTCTGCCGGTGCGCTTGCACACTGGAACGACAAGGAAGAAATGGATAAAACTCTTGAAAACGCATTCATGATCCCTGCCGATAGCTTCATGATGCAGAAATCTGATGGGAACGGAAACTTCTACGATGCAGAAAATCTGATCGAACAGACATATCTTGTCGAAACTGAGCATGATAATATTTTTGATTTTTATGACATGACAGGACAGTCTCCTGACAGCATCACAGCAAAAGTTGATACGGATATTGACTGCGAAGCCATTCAAAAGGCAATTGCAGAAATCTGCGTCAATTCTGAGTATATAAGCGTTTCTGAATCCGGAGATATAAATGTAGCCGGCTTTAAAGCAGATCGCGAAAATGGCTTTTATCGTTCCTATGAGGAAACAAGAGCGAAGGATATAACCTACGATCAGGTGCTTGAAGTTTATGATTTCCTTAACAGCACAGGAAAATTACAGTCGTTCAAATACACAAAAGAAACTGCAAATTCAGGACAGACGAGACATCGCCTTACATCCTATAGGACTGACTGGAAAGGAATTAATTACAAGGAAGTTGTTGAAAATTATATCGCTGAAAAAAATCTTGATTGGTCTGTTTTGCCAAAGGATAGCACTTTTATTTTCTATATCGAAACCGGACAACGTTTATCTGCAGAAGAAAATTATCAAATTGTCGAACAGATATACAACGATTTAGACATAAGACCGTGTATTGTATATCCCGCATCATTAAATGGCTCCGGAAGTTCTACCATTGAAATGCACGCAAATGTCAAAGGCGACGCTAACGACGACGGCAAGCTTGCGCTCTCCGATGCAATTGCGATCATGCAGACTGTAGGAAATCCTGATGAATACGGACTGACAGCTCAGGGCGAATATAACGCTGATATCACCGGCGACAAAGACGGTATCACCAACGCAGACGCTCTTGCTATTCAGAGAAGACTTCTTGGTCTTGAATGATACACATACAACAAACGGCGCCTTTCAGCGCCGTTTGTTGCTTTATTCAAGGGAGAATATCCTTACATTGCTGTTATCATCCATAGTATACAAATCTGAACCTACTACAACCGGATATCCGACATAACCCAGATTAGGATAAACAAGTCCGGATGAATTTTCAAGATCTATCACCATAAGATGATCGTTTTCATCAACGCAGTAAATGGTATTGCCAACAACATTAGTACACTTTGTATAGCCCTCTCTTATGAGGAAATTATCTGAACCGTCGTAGTTCATGGAATAAAGCCACCTGTCGTTTCTGTTGGCGGAATAATAAATTCTGCCGCCTGACACGCAAATATCAGAAACGGAATCTTTCATGACGGTATGACCACTGCCGTCAACATTCATAACCTCAAGCGAATAGTTGTTGCCGTAATTTACAAAGAATATTCTGCCGTCTGTGACGTTCATGTACCAACAGTGCACCTGTCTCAGACGTGAATATTCTGAGCCGTCAGGTCTCATGCGGCAGATGTAATTTCCAGCGCCCGGATTGCCCGAATCGGTCATTTCCGTAAAATACAGCCAGCCGTCGTAATATGTAAGCTCATAGCAGTATGCCGGATTAAGTATATTAAAGCCGCTTCCGTCCTTCCGGATACTGCATATATAATTTCCATCGCTCCAGTTACAAAAAATGAGATTATCTCCCACCACATTCATATAGCTTGCTCTTGTATTGAATATCGTTTCTTTGGTATCGTTTCTTACTGCATAAATACACCCAGTTTCATCGGAGCAGTACAATGTATTTCCGTCAGAAACCGCATATCCGCCGTTCACAACATTGCTGCTGCCCTTTCCGTCTGAACCGGAAGGCTGTGGAAGTACAGGAGCTGTTGTTGTCACCGTAACAGTTGTTGTTGTCTGTTCAGTTGTAGTCACTGTAGTGGTTGTAGTAACTTCAGTTGTTGTTGTTTCCTCCGTCACTGATGTTTCCGCCGGAACTGTTGTTTTTGGCGGTTCAGTTGTTTCCGGCTGTTCTGTTGTATCAGGCTCAACAACAACGGGAGTATCTTTTTTGCTGTCACGTTCATCGCTGCGTTCCTTCACAAGAAATATCACTAATATCGCAAGAATAGCCACAAGCAGACAAAGTCCCGCAGCAAGGATGATCTTTGTCGCAGCAGAGCATTTATTTGATTTTTCTGCCTGATGATATCCGCCCGAATAATTCGGCGGCATCATCGGCGGCTGAACATATCTGCCGTAATTTACAGGCTGCTGAACCTGAGGCTGCATCGGCGGAGGTACCGGCGGATTAATGTATCCTCCATAACCGACGGGATTACGGACAGGCCCACCTGCTGCAGGAGCTCCGTCCCTTAACGCCATAAGATCACGCAGCATATTTGTCATATTCTGATAGCGGTCAGCCGTATTGAAGGCACACGCTTTCAGTATGACCTTGGCAAACGCTACAGAAGCGTTTTTTGGTCGTGGAAGATTCTCTCCGTTCATTCGTCTTTCTATAGCTTCTTCCGGCAGACACATATCCCCGAAAGGAAACTGAAAATTGTTCATTATACAGTAAAGTGAAATACCAAAGGAATAAATATCAGCCTGCTTTGTATAGCCGTCGCTTCCATAGCGGGCATAATATATTTCCGGAGCGATATATCCCTCTGTTCCGGCAAATGAACGTGTAGAAACAGATTTTTTGGAAATATTGAAATCGCCCAGCTTATAAGTTCCGTTGTCAGATACAAAAAAATTTCCCGGCTTGACATCTCGGTGAATAACACCCATTTCATGAGCCGCCCTGATTCCACTGCCGATATCTATAGCAAGCTTCAGCACGTTTTTTTCAGAAAAATCGAAGGTCTTTTGCCTCATGAGCTTCTGAATACAAGTCAGACATTCCATTCGTATCATTATGTAGTATCCTACTTGTCTGTTATCCACTATAAGCGGCTTGATGCTCTCGTCCTCATAGAGTACAATATTTGGCGACGAACGAAGCTTATACATTATTGTAGTTTCATTTTCAGCCTCACGGCGTTTTCTTTCAAGATATTCACGCCTTTTGGCTTCGTCAACATACACTGCCTCGTCAGCAATTATCGGTTCGACTTTAAGTGCAGATACATCTGTACGGTTTTCTCTTTTTGCCTCAATACGGTAAACAACGCCTGTTGCTCCCCTGCCAAGCTCTTCTTTTATATACCAGTTATCCCATAGGGGCTGTTTTATCTGATTTCTGATAATTTCATGAATATCGCTCATATAGGCACCTTTTTCTCGTTTATAATATGAATATATTTACTTCATTATAACATAATCCTATCTATAAATCAAGCATTTTGAAACAACATCATTGACTTTTCAAAATCACAGTAGTATAATTAATTCAGAAAGATTTACCGGAGGTATAAATACACATGGAAAAAGAACTTTACGCTGATTATGAGATAATTGACGCTCATTCACATATATTTCCCGCATCTATTGCAGAAAAAGCAACAGTAAACATCGGACGCTTCTACGATCTTCACATGGACAACTGCGGAAGCTCGGAGGAACTCATAAAATCCGGCAGCAAAATAGGAACATCACTTTATCTTGTATGCTCCGTTGCTACGACGCCTCATCAAGTGGGCAGCATAAATGAATTCATCGCTCAGGAATGTGAAAAATACGATTGTTTTTTCGGTCTCGGAGCCGCACATCCGCTTTCAGAGGATATCGAGGGCGATATTGAACAGATAAGATCTCTCGGACTCAAAGGCGTAAAGCTTCATCCTGATTTTCAGACATTCAACGCTGATTCTCCCGAAGCATTTAAAATTTACGAAATCATTGAAGGCTCTATGCCGCTTCTTATCCACTGCGGGGATGAACGATATGAATATTCCCATCCCGAAAGAATCGCCAATATAGCAAAGAATTTCCCGAAACTTAAGCTCATCGCCTCTCACCTCGGAGGATATCAGCTCTGGGATGAGGCTCAGTCCTGCCTGCGTGGATTTGAAAACGTCCGCATCGACGTATGCAGCTCACTTGCCTTCATGCCGGCTGAAACTGCTCTTGCACGCATCCGTGGCTTCGGAGCTGAAAACTGCTTCTTTGGCACTGACTTCCCGATGTGGTCGCATGACACAGAGCTTGAACGTATCATGTCACTCGGTCTCAGTGATGCAGAGCTGAAAGGAATTCTTGCAGGAAACTTCAAAGCGTTCATGAATATATAACCCATAAAATCGCATAATATGCCTGTTGTTAGTATGTGATAACAACTTTTTCAAAATTTTTTCAAAAAAGTTCGTCTTTTTTGCCCTCTAAAATCACTTATTAGTGAAAGCTTTCATCAGGCGGCTTTTCAACACCGTCTGAATCAACAAAAAAGAGGGTGAGACTATGCTTGCCAACACTAAAACCAATTCCGGAGGTGACCTTATCATTTTTGCATTCAATCATAATAACAATACATCCTCCGCCGATATTGGTGAAGTCAACCGGCTTATCAGTACCTGCGCGACCTCCAAAGACAGCCTTGAACAGCTGTATATTATGTTCAAATCTGCCGTTTTTGCCGTAGCATACGGTATTACAGCCGATTACCACCTTTCAGAAGACTGCGTTGCTGAAACGTTTGTCAGACTTACTCAGGTCAGAAATTTTAATCCGCACAAAGGTGACGGCAAGGGCTTCATCCTTACAACAGCACGCAACGTTGCATCAGAGCTTCGCCGGCGCTATAAAAAAGAAATTAACAGCTATATCATACAAAGCTACGGCGACGCTGAAAAAACTGTCGAGGACAGTATTTATATAAATCAGCTCCTTAAACATCTTAACGACAAGCAGCGGCAAATTGTTATTATGAAATGCTGCGCTGAAATGACCTTCAAGGATATAGCAATGGTTCTGAAATGTCCCGAAACTACGGTCAAATCAAGGTATAAACGAGCAATGGATATTCTACAGGAAAAGGCAGGTGCAGACAAGTGAAAAAGAACGATTTCAGTTCAGATCAGGAATTTGAAAAATTACTGAAGGAAAAAATGAATGAACTTTCGGCCTCTGTGGATTGCTTTGACAAAATTTCCGCAAGAGCTTTTCCTGAAAAGGACTCGGATTTTTCCGAGTGCGGGTTTACCGTGAGCGACCTTGAAAACGTAACGGGAAAACGCAGGATCACTCCTGTATTCAGGTGGGTGTCTGCTGCAGCGGCGATAGTCCTATGCATAGGCGTAATTCCCAAAACCGCTATCATAAACAGTCTGCGGGAATCCGCAGAAAAATCCTCCGGAAAAACCACATATAACGAACTTCTCAGCGAAATAAAAGAAGAAACACAATCCGGAAGCTACTATATCTGCGACCTCTCTCTCGATGACTATATCAGCCGTGATGTTCTTGTGACTCCTCTCTACAGCTGTCCCTTTGAGGAAAGCAATGAGGATATGAACGTGCGGTTATATATCAGATATATCGGAGGACTCAGGACAAATCAGATATATGCGGTGAAATACCGTGGAAATTATTCCGAAGACAACATCGTGGCAGCCGCTGAAACCGGTGTAAGCTTCTCTGAAAAGGAAGAAGATATTCTTGAACAGAATCTTACGTTCAGCTTCAGCACTCAGGATAATGCTGTTACTGCTGTTTCAGCTGCATTCAAGTGCAACTACAACGGCAAGCTTACCGATCATGACGGAAATGAAGTCTCAGCAGCAAGCTTCTCCGGCTTCTCGTTATACAAAAAAGGAAAAAATACAGAAACTATCAACACAGATGTGGTTTACTACCGCAGCCGTTCAGATGAGACATACTACTACGACACACTCACTACTGACAGCAGCAACAATGTTATTGATATCGCAAGAGATTCATGGGAGACATCTGTCAGCAGCGACGGTTCAGCTGAAATTCCGGCTGAAAACACTGACGTTATGACAAGAACTCAGCTATTTACGGGAACATACGAAAATAAAAACAATATATGGTATTTTACTCCTGTATGCGTCTACCCGTGGCTTGATGAAAATGTTTCGCTTCCTGAAAATGAGTACATCACCGAAGTTCACAACAGCTACGAAACTACAGGAGAAATCCTCAGTCAGATAGCTTTACCGATGGATACTTCTTTCCAGCGCAGTCTCAATGTCTACATCGGACAAAAATCTCCGATTGCACTGTATCCCGAAAATCATCGGGAAAACAAGCAGTTCTACAGCACACTCAGTCTTGAATGTATATTCTATAGCTCCACCACAACAGACACAATCAGCGATGAATTTGATGAGCTTGAAAAAGAGCTTACGCACATCAGGCTTACTGAAAAAAATCAGACCGCTATCGAAGCTGAAAAGCACGCTCTTGAACTGGAAGAACAGAAAATTCTCGCTGAAATGAAGAAACTCCAGCAACACGCGGCATTCCTTGAAGCGGCAGAAAAAGCACAGAATGCTGAAGAAGAACGGATGAATGCAGAAACAGCAGAAAAAAGACGTAATGAAATCCAGAGCTATGACGAAAAAATGAAAAATCTTTTATCAGATATGAAACAGAACACTGAAGAAACAGAGCAAAAACGTCAGAAAGCTGAAGACGCATTAAAAATTCTTTTAGAAAATCAGGAAGACACTATCACACAAAACAGTAATATGCCATAACGGTAACCCGCTTATCACAAAAGAAAGTTCAATAAAAAATCCCCCGGAGCAGCACTCTTCGGGGGATTCAATCTGTCAAAAAAATTACAAGCAACATAATTTAGGGGACGCCTTCACTTGCAAGGCGTCCCCTCTTTCAAAACAGTCCACCGGACTGTTTTGAAATTCACCCTTTGCGAGGCGCTTCTGAAGCAAAAGCGGGACTCCGTCCTACACCCCACCAGAGGCGCTGCCTCTGGACTCCGCCAAAGGGTTATTAACCCTTTGGAATCCCATCATTGGCTTTTATTTACTTTTTCGTCAATCCC
>JAFTYF010000067.1 GCA_017461395.1 Ruminococcus sp. | reverse complement strand
CAGGAATATTCATAAGGTCACGGAGATCCTGTTCTGCTTCCTTGATGATGTCATCATATACCTTTGAACGGTGGGACATTTCCATTACGGACATACCGCATCCCTTGTAATCCATCATTTCGGCTGCTGCTTCCTGAAGGACTTCTTCGGGGAGAACGGCAGGACCTGCGCTGAAGTTGTAAACTCTGCTCATTATAAAAACCTCCATATTAAATATTATATTAATTTTATAGTATGTGCTATATAGGAATAATTATACTCCTTTAGGTGAAATAAGTCAATAAGAGGTATTGAGATTCGTTAATATTACACAAAATCCTGATATTTAATTGTCAAAGTTTTGGAGATGCGGAAAGCCATGTATCCGGAGATACATGGCTTTTCAGCGCGAAATTATTCAGTCAGACCGAGCAGTTTTCTTTGAACTGCAAGAGCATCTGCGTTGGTGATACCATCGCCGTTTCCAACGATATCAGCTTTGGATTTACCTGGATTTGTAAGACGGTATTTATCGGGATTTCCGACAGCCTGAAGAATCGTAATAGCATCGGAAAGCGACAGTGTATTATCGTCGTTTGCGTCACCGGCTAATTTTCTGATAAGTTCGATTTCGGGTTCTCTGTAGGTGTGATATACATCACAGCAATCCATTCTCGACCTGAGAGCTATACCTTCGTCAGCGAGTTCGCACAGAATATTAAAAAGTTCGTCGCCCGACAACGGTTCATCAGGAATAAACTCGGCATACATTCCTTCGCCTTCGTCAATAATGCCATGATTTTCGTCAAGACTGCGGATAGTGAAGCTTATACCGTGTTTATCGTAGATAGCTTTGGCTTTTTCAATGTTTTCATACTTTACAATGTTATTTTCATCTATGTAATAGTAGTTGAGCCAATAGGAATGACTGTATCTGAAGCTTACCAGATGCTCATTTGCGCACTTGAGAATATTATCTATATCTTCCTGATCCAATCTGTTATCACTGTCGGAGATCTTATAGCACGCTCCGTTACTGATACCAGCCTTATCCTGAGATGTACGGCTTAATCTGAGGTTAGGAGCGATTTCGGCAAGCTTGTCGGCATCAACAGGAGAATCATTATTATCAGATGTCAGTCTGCAGAATAATTCTTCTGCTTTAAGCATCTCAACATCATAATAATTCTTGTCACTTTCTTTGTCCAGATATATTCTGTATTCGTACAGACTGGAATCAAGCGGCTTTTTAAGACCTCCATCTATTCTCGGATCTCCTGTTACATGGAGATAGAATGATTCTATTTTTTCAGCCGGTACTACAATAAAATCACGGGAATGTAAAGCTTTTTCATCTTTGTAGAAATCGTTTTCTACTGGAAAATCATATTCGTATTCGAAATTGGAGTGATAAAGGTCATAACCGTTGAAAATGCTGTCTTCTTTTTCATACTGACCGACTCTGTAGGTTTCCTTGACTTCATGCATTGTATAGCCGTATTTTTCGATTTCATCCTCGGTTATCTCGAAATATTCATAAGTGTCCTTATAATAAAGGGCTGATGCGGATGCGGCTGGAATTGTGGATAACACTGAAAGCGATGCGAGTAATGCCATTAATTTTTTCATAATGATTCCTCCTTTATTTTATTTTCAGGTGTATTTATTCAAGACCGAGAAGCATTCTCTGAACAGTAAGAGCGTCAAGGTTTGTGATTCCGTCAAAGTCTCCGGCGATATCGGCATTGTATTCGCCCTGAGGAGTAAGTTCATAATCATCAGGATTGCCTACATTCTGGAGAATAGCAATTGCATCAGACAGTGCAAGTGTTCCGTCGTCGTTAGCATCGCCTTTGACGTTTGTGTGCATTTCAACAGAATAATCAGGTGTGTCGATAGGATCTGCAGCTTTCTCAGGTCTCAAAACAGCAAATAAGCCTTCGGTGATTCGTGCGATATCGTTGCAGATTGTCCAATACTCTGCCTCAGTATATTCCTTTGTCTGTTTTAAATCACAGTATACCCATTCTATCTTCGGACAATCATCGGTTTCGCTGTGGCCTTCACGGCTTATACATTCCTTTGAATTAGAATAATCTACCGGAATATACTCAAAACCGGCACCTGTTTCTTCCAGATATGCGTCAAGAGCTTCGAGATTTTTTACAGGAAACATTGCATAGTCGAGAGAACCTACAGTGTAGACTGTCTTGAAGCTCGGACCGTAGTATTTGAATGATTCAATGAAAAGCTTATTTTCCGCGATAGTATTGTATATCAGGTTTATAAGCTCATCGCTCATGTATCTGCATGAATCAATGCCATAAGAAATATAGTAATTTCTGCCTCCGGATTCGTTAATTCCGGAGAGAATCAACTGTAAATCCGGATCGATTGAAGTAATAAGTTCGGTAACAAGTTTTTCCTCCGTTTCCTTTGATGTCCGGAAGTATATATAGTCATATCCTGTCTTATCTACATGTATTCCACTGAAGGTGCGTACATAGGATGTTTTTTCGTCAGAAACCGGTTTATAGTATGCACAAAATCTGTCTTCAAGAGAGTCATCAAGAATACAGCTTCCGTATCCGTTATCGTATGCAAGATGAGCAGAAGACATTTTTACATAACCGCTGTCAATGAGGTACTGCTCATAATCTTCGTATGTTTTCGATATAGTGCCGGCAGAAGCAGACATGGAAGTAAGAGAACCTCCGCATATAGTCAGTACTGATATAAGGGACAGTATTCTTTTAGTTTTTTTCATAGTGATTCCTCCTTGATTTTTTAAGTTATGTTTCATTCAAGACCAAGAAGCTTTCTCTGAATTGCAAGAGCGTCTGCGTTGGTGATACCGTCAAAGTCTCCGGCGATATCAGCGTTGTATTCGCCCTGTGCTGTCAGTCCATAGGTGTCGGGATTTCCTACCGTCTGCATGATTGCAACAGCATCTGACAGCGCAAGCTTGCCGTCGTCGTTGGCGTCGCCGTCGATGTTGTTGTGAAGGTCAATTATTATATCCTCGGATACAGTAACTCTTGTCGGCACTAAAATCCAAGGTAAAATATTCAAGTCCTTATAAATCCTTTGTGACAGTTCGTAATGCTCGGCTATTGAGATTTTTTCGTCTGGAACAACCTCGAAACAACTGTCGTCATAAAGATTTTCTTCAATATGATACGGTAGATTATTCTCAGTAATATAGCTTGCAATCAGTTCTTTGTTGTTTATTCCGTCATATTCATTCATGTAAGGAGTCAGAGTGCTTCTTGTATGACAATAGCTTACAGTTTTTTTGATATACCTGAAATCCTGAATTTCACCTGTATTATCAAGAACCTCTTTAATCCTGCGTACCTGTTCGTATGTCAAGTCTTTTTTTCTTGCTTCGTCGTAGGGTAGACTGCCAGAAAATCCTGCAATTTCAAAAACCCATAAATCATTTATCGTAGATATCGAGGTGAGATGAATATATTCTGCATTCGGGCATATTTCAATAAGAGCTTTATCAAGAGATTCTTCGTCAATATTGCCAGATATTCGTGCTGAAATCTTGTCAGCATACTGTCCCATTATGTCGTAATAATCATAAACATTGTCCTCGTCTGTTTTTACATAATATTCTCTGTGATCAGAGGAGTTATTGCTGGCAGGAATCATAAAACTTTCAGCCAGTATTTTGTCCATTCCGTTTTTATCTCCCCAATGAGCCAATGCTCCGGCAGAAAGTGAGGATACGGTTCCAGCTGTGATTACAGAAGCGAGAACAAGTGCGGATAATTTATTAGTTTTTTTCATAATAACAACTCCTTCTTAAAAATGATTAAAATTTATTTTGGAATAACCTATACACCACTGATTATTCCTTTGTAATTTAGTCTTTTTAAAACGGAAAAACTCTCACCTTTTCTGAAAAAATTTTTTAAGGTTATTTTATGAAAAAAGTAAATAGTATCAAATTATATTCCTTTGTAATACTATTATATTGTATGTATGGTAAAAAGTCAACGGATGTACAGTTTATTCTGTAAATTTAACAATTAATTCTACATTTTGCATAAAAACAACCGTTTTTTTTTTTTTTTTGACCAACTTTCAGTAAAAATAATTTATTATATCAAAAGTACTTGACAACCGCAGTGAAAAGTGATACAATAAGTACATCACTTTAAAGCAGTACGGTTTAAAGTGGTACAGTGAAAGTGCCGGAAAATTATCAGTTAGGAGAATTATCATGAAAGAAGTTTCTAAATTACTCGATTTCAGACCTGACATCAAGGTCATAGACGCAACCCTTCGTGACGGAGGTCTTGTAAATGATTTCAGATTTACCGATTCCTTTGTAAAGGATCTCTATAATGCAAATCTCCGCTCCGGCGTTGACTATATGGAATTCGGCTACAGAGCTGATAAGGAAATGTTCAATGTGGATGACTTCGGTCCCTGCAAGTTCTGCGACGATGAGTATTTATACTCTATCGTGGGCGAGAACAATACTGACCTTAAAATCGCTATTATGGCTGACGTTGGAAGATGCCGCTATAAGACTGACATTCACGACAGAAGCGAAAGTCCTGTTGATCTTATCCGTGTTGCAACATATCTTCACCAGATTCCTACAGCTGTTGATATGATTGAGGACGCAAAGAAAAAGGGTTACGAGGTAAGCTGCAATATAATGGCGATTTCAACTGCCCGTGAGTCTGATATAAAGGCTGCTCTCGATATCCTCGGAAAATCTCCTGTAGACGTTTTCTACATCGTTGACAGCTTTGGTTCTCTCTACCCTGAACAGATTGCAAGAATGGCTGATCTCTACGGTGAATTCGCTGCTAAATACGGCAAGAAGCTCGGTATCCACGCTCATGATAACCAGCATCTTGCATTTGCTAACACTATCGAGGCTGTCGGCGACGGCGTAGACTGGCTTGACGCAACCTACTCTGCAATGGGACGAGGTGCCGGAAACTGCGCTATGGAGCTTCTTCTCGGTTTCCTCAAAAATCCTAAGTACAATGTATATCCCGTACTCCAATTCATCGAAAAGCACCTCAAAAACCTTAAAGCAAGCGGTGCTGTTTGGGGTTATGATCTTCAGTACTTCATGACGGGACTTCTTAACCAGCATCCCAGAATGGCCATCCAGTTCACGAAGGAAGGCAGAGATGATTATGCTGAATTCTACAAGGAAATCATATCTCAGGAATAAAATTCATCAGGACGGCCTTGTGCCGTCCTTGCTGTTTTCTGAATTATGATAGAAACATGAAATATTCTGAATAATTCAAAAAAGACTTGATTTTCTGTGTGTATTGGTGCTATAATAAATATATCAATTGCAGTTAAGGAGAATGATTATGAACTTTATCGGCGAAAAATGTCCGGTATGCAATAACAAATTTACCGCAGACGATGATGTTGTAGTCTGCCCTGAATGTGGTGCTCCTCACCATAGGGAATGCTACAAAATTGAAAATAAATGCGCTAATGAGGAATATCACGGCACTGGTTTCAAATGGGAGCGTTCTGCCGCAGCGGAAGAAAAAAACAATTCCGTTGAAGCGACGGTCAGCTGTCCGGTATGTCGTTTTCTGAACAGCGAATCTGCTGAGATCTGCGCAAGATGTGGAAGTAAGCTTCATCCGGAACACCATAACGAAGATGAACCTCAGCAGGAACAGCGCTCAGGACAGTATTACGGAAATGGCTCATCTCAGGGACAGGGAGCATATCAGGATATTTTCAGAGGTGCAGAAACAGCAAACGGTCAGGAAACAATGTTTTCCTTCCTCGGCTTTGATCCCAATGAGGATATGGGCGGAGCTACTCTCACTGAGGTTACTGGTTTTGTAAGAACCAATACTCTCTATTATATCCCGATTTTCAAAAGAATGAAGGATCTCGGCACAAAAATTTCCTTCAACCTTAGCTGTCTTATTTTTCCGAATCTTTATTTTGCCAATAGAAAAATGTGGCTCTGGGCGTTCATTGCAACGTTTATCGAGGTGATATGTTCGCTTCCGTCACTCATAGTAGTTATGGCGGATATGTCGTCAAATGGTGCATTTGCAATACCGGGAGCAGAGGTTCTTGCTGAATTTGTCAGTGATCATGAGAGCGATTTGTTTTTCTTCAATGAGGTGTTCGGCATGGCTTTCTGGGTAATCAAGATAGTCTGCTGTATCTTCGGAAACTGGCTGTATTACCGCTTTACGATGAATTCTCTGAAAAAAATGAAAGAACAGTCATCAGGCGGAGAAATCACTGTGGGAACACTGATACTCAAAGGCGGCACAAAACCGCTGAATATGATACTCATTCTTGCTGTTACCGGACTTATAAGCAGTGCGGCAGTAGCTGCATTTGCGGTATATCCTCAGCTTCTGAATATCTTTATTTTATAAAACTCAAAGGCTTCTGTACTCTTTTTCGGAGAACAGAAGCCTTTTTATCATCCAGTATAAAAATATATGGATTATACGCAGGATAATATCGGAATTGTGCATTGTTTTGTAAAAATACCTGTATGTTTACCGTTTGTTATGTCATAGAACTGAAAATTTTCTCTGACTATTGACATTTTCTGTGGTAAATGCTAAAATATAAGTACATAAATCGCAGAACAGCGATAAAAGAGAGAGGGAAAATATCATGAAAAAATTACTTAGAACAGCTGCTGCTGTATCGGCTGCTGCAATGGCATTGACCTTCGCAGCTCCCGTTGTTACGGAAAAGCCGGAAGCACAGCTTAACGCAAATGCAGCCATTGACGACTGCAACGACGACTGGCTTCACGCAGAGGGAAGCCGACTTTACGATATGTACGGAAATGAAGTCTGGATCACAGGTCTTAACTGGTTCGGCTTCAACTGCGGTGAAAGATTCCCGCACGGCTTATGGAGTGCCGATGTTGACGAGCTCCTGTCCGCTGTAGCTGACAGAGGTGTAAATCTCCTGCGTCTTCCTATGGCTACAGAGCTTATCCTCGACTGGATGGAAGGCGTTGATGATCACGAGCTTATCTCTATCAATCCTAAAAACGATGACGGATATAAGTTCAATCCTGATTTCTGCCGTCCTAACGGCGACTGTATGAGCAGTCTTGAGATCTTCGATGTTATCATGGCAAAGTGCAAGAAGTACGGTATCAAGATCATGATTGATATCCACAGCCCTGCACTTCACAATTCAGGTCACAATTACAACCTCTGGTACTACGATGAGGGCGCAGGCAGCTATGACACAATGGCTGTAACAAAAGGCGGAACCGGTATTCCTGTAACATCTGAAATGTGGCAGGATTCACTTGTATGGCTTGCTGACAGATACAAGAATGATGATACGCTTATCGCATACGATCTCAAAAATGAACCGCACGGAAAATGTCCCGAGGGCAGCGCAGGTGCAAAGTGGGACGGCTCAACAGATGAAAACAACTGGGCTTACGCTTCAACAAAGTGTGCTCTTGCAATGCTCGAAAAGAATCCTAATGCGCTCATCATGATCGAGGGCGTTGAGCAGTATCCGAGAGAGGGACACAAATGGGGTGATCCCGATTCAAGAACAGATCCTCCGGCATATGGCGGCTGGTGGGGCGGTCAGTTCCGCGGAGTAAGAGACTATCCTATCGACCTCGGACAGTATCAGAACAAGCTTGTTTATTCTCCCCACGACTACGGCCCGTCAGTTTATGCTCAGACATGGTTCGACAAGGAATTCACAACACAGACTCTTCTTGATGACTATTGGTATGATACATGGGCATTCATCAATAAGGAAGAAATCGCTCCGCTGCTTATCGGCGAATGGGGCGGCTTCATGGACGGCGATAAGAATCAGAAGTGGATGGAGCTTCTCCGTGAATATATGATCGACAACCACATCAATCACACATTCTGGTGCCTTAACCCGAATTCCGGCGATACAGGCGGACTTCTCGACTACTCATTCAAGACATGGGATGAGGAAAAGTATGGTCTTTTCGAGCCTTCACTCTGGCAGACTGCTGAGTCGGGAAAATATATCGGTCTTGACCACAACGTTGCTCTCGGAAAGAACGGTGTATCACTCAGCGAGTATTATACATCCTATTCTGCAACTGAGGGAAGCAACATCGACGGCGGAAAGAAGTCGCAGGGCAATACGGATAATCCTATAGATCCTCCGACAGAGCCGAAGCCTACGGTAACAACAACTACAACTACTACTAAACCTCAGCCTACTACTGATCCTACAACAACCACTACAGAGCCGGAAGCTGAAGCAGATTACGGCGATGCAAACTGTGACGGAACTGTTGGTCTGTCAGATGCTATCCTTGTTATGCAGGCTATCGGAAATCCTGATGCTTACGGTGTAAACGGCACAGACAAGAGCCGTATCACAAAGCAGGGTGAGATCAACGGAGATGTTAATGCTCCCGGTACAGGACTGACAAATCAGGATTCACTTTCTATCCAGAAATATCTGCTTAAGCTTATTGATAAGCTTCCTGAATAAAAAAATAAAATGCCGGATCATCTCGATTCGGCATTTTTTCGCTGTGATCTGAAAATCTGCTGAATTTTCGGCAAACTATTGACATTTTCTTTTTATGCTGTTAAAATATATTTAACACGCAGTTATGCGTAATTGAGAGGGGAATCATATTATGAAAAAATTACTGAGAGCAGCGGCTGCTGTATCAGCTGCTGCAATGGCGCTTACCTTTGCCGCTCCTGCTGTTAAGGAAATGCCGGAAACGAAAATTGTTACAAACGCAGCCGTTGATGACTGCAACGACGACTGGATTCACGCAGAGGGAAGCCGTCTTTACGATATGAACGGCAATCAGGTATGGCTTACCGGAGCAAATTGGTTTGGTCTTAACTGCTCCGAAAACGCACCTCATGGTCTTTATGCTACTGACGTTGACGATTTTCTTCAGGGTGTAGCTGATCACGGTATCAACGTTATCCGCTTCCCTATTTCGTCCGAGCTGCTTCTTTCATGGATGAACGGCGATCCTAATCCTGTAAGCTCTGTTCAGGCTTCCTACAATCCTCCTCAGGACGTTGTAGGTGAGGACGGAACTATTACTCCTGCCGGAAAATACGGCAACATCAACAAGGATTTCGTTGGTGAAGACGGAAAGACGCTGAAGAACTCAATGGAGATCTTCGATATTATTATACAGAAGTGCAAGAAATACGGTATCAAGGCATTTATTGACATTCACAGCCCTGATGCAAATAACTCGGGTCATAACTATGAACTGTGGTACGGTAAGGCTGGAATTACTACTGAACTCTGGATAGATACTCTCGTATGGCTCGCAGACAAGTATAAGAATGATGATACACTCATCGGCTACGACCTTAAAAATGAGCCTCATGGAAAGCGTGGATATACAGAAGGTCCTTGTCCTGACAATATCGCCAAATGGGATAATACTACTGACGAAAACAACTGGAAGCACGCCGCAGAAACCTGCGCAAATGCTATCCTTGAAGTAAATCCTAATGCACTCATCATTATTGAGGGTGTTGAGCAGTATCCCAAGACTGAGCTTGGCTATACCTATGATACTGCCGATATCTGGGAGGCAGGCGATGCTTCACCGTGGCACGGCGCATGGTGGGGCGGAAATCTTCGTGGTGTAAAGGATTATCCTGTTGTGCCTGAGTCAGGTACAAGCCAGATCATATACTCACCTCATGACTACGGTAAATCCGTTTATGCTCAGACATGGTTCGATAAGGATTTCACAACACAGACTCTCCTTGACGACTATTGGTACGATACATGGGCATACATCAACGATCAGGATATAGCACCGCTTCTTATCGGTGAGTGGGGCGGTCACATGGATAACGGCGACAACCAGAAGTGGATGGAGCTTCTCCGTGACTACATGATCAACAATCATATCAACCACACATTCTGGTGTCTTAACCCGAACTCCGGTGATACAGGCGGACTTCTCGGAAACGATTTCAAGACATGGGATGACAAAAAGTACGGTCTCTTTGAGCCTTCACTCTGGCAGACTGCATCATCAGGAAAGTATATCGGTCTTGACCACAACGTTGCTCTCGGAAAGAACGGTATCTCCCTGAATGAATACTACACAAGCTATGCAAGCTCAGAGGGAAGCAATATTGACGGCGGTTCAACAGATCCACAGCCTAAGCCTCCGGTAACAACAACTACTACAAAGCCACAGCCAACTACTGTGACAACAACAGCTCCTACAGATCCGGATGCTAAGGCGGATTACGGCGACGCAAACTGTGACGGAACTGTTGGTCTGTCGGATGCTATTCTTGTTATGCAGGCTATCGGAAATCCTGATGCTTACGGTGTAAACGGCACAGACAAGAGCCGTATCACAAAGCAGGGTGAGATCAACGGAGACGTTAATGCTCCCGGTACAGGACTGACAAATCAGGATTCACTTTCTATCCAGAAATATCTGCTTAAGCTTATTACTAAGCTTCCCGAATAATTATTCGCTGCTGCGTCAGTTCATGATGCGGCAGCTTTTTTATTTGTACATTATCTACAATGCGAAACGTTTCTTTTTGTTACAATAAATAAAATTCGGCGATACTGTTCACATTTGAAAAATAATATGTTATAATAAATAAGTGAAGCTGTCGGCTTTTCGGATAGGAGTGATATATATCAAAACCTTATATATTTCTGATCTTGACGGAACACTGCTCAATTCATCAGGAGAACTTTCGGAGAATACAGCGTCAGATCTGAATTTCCTTCTGGACAAGGGTATGCATTTTACTTTTGCCACCGCAAGAACGATATATTCCGCCGGAGCTATCACCGCAGCACTTGATATTGATATTCCGTGTATTCTCATGAACGGCGTATGTATTTACGACCTGAAAAAACGTGAGTATGTCAACGTGGAGGCGATTCCTCGTGAATTGGCGGACAAGGTTGCGTCCTTTTATGAGGAATACGGCGTTGAATGTTTTATGTTCCGGATATGCGGTCAGAAGCTTACGACATATTACACTAAGCTTACCGAGCGTGTAATGGCAAGCTTTGCCGAGGACAGGCAGAAAAAATACGGCAAGCCGTTTGTGCAGTGCAGTGATTTCCGTGACGTTACCGATGGCGACGCTGTGTATTTCACATCAACAAGCAGCTATGAAAGCCTTCTGCCGGTAAGAAATGCCGTCAAAGAAGTGGAAGGTCTTGACTGCGCATTCTATGAGGATACATATACAGGAAAGTGGTATCTTGAGGTGTTTTCCTCAGAAGCGTCAAAGGCTAACGGTATAAAAAAGCTCAGGAAGCTTTACGGTTATGAAAAAGTTGTCTGCTTCGGAGATAATCTCAATGATCTGGCGATGTTCGAGCAGTCAGATGTGAAGATCGCTGTTGAAAATGCCCGTGAAGAAGTGAGAGCAGCCGCCGATATAATCATAGGTTCAAACGATAATAACGGCGTTGCGGAATACCTTAAAGAACGTACTTTAAGTTCTCAGGAACTTATTGATATAAAAAAGAATAATTATTGAAAGGATAAATTAATATGAAAAAACTTATGCTAGGAAATGAAGCCTTCGCAAGAGGCTTATACGAAGCCGGCTGCCGTGTGGTATCCAGCTATCCCGGAACACCTTCAACAGAAATCACTGAGGAGGCTGCAAAATACGACGAAATGTACGCTGAATGGGCACCCAATGAAAAGGTTGCTATGGAAACAGCTCTTGGTGCTTCCATTGCGGGCGCAAGAAGCTTCTGCGGCATGAAGCACGTTGGTCTTAACGTTGCTGCCGATCCGCTGTATACAGCGTCTTACACAGGTGTAAACGGCGGTCTTGTTATCGCTGTTGCTGACGATCAGGGAATGCACTCCTCACAGAACGAGCAGGACAGCCGTCATCACGCTATCGCTTCAAAGGTACCCATGCTGGAACCCTCTGATTCCGCTGAAGTTAAGGAATTCGTGAAGACAGCATTTGATATTTCCGAGGATTTTGATACTCCTGTTATCGTAAGAATGTCTACTCGTGTAGCTCATTCACAGAGCATTGTTGACCTTGAAGACAGAGCAAACGACGTTCTTAAAGAATATGTGAAGAATCCCCAGAAATACGTTATGATGCCGGCTTATGCCCGTGGAAAGCACGTTTTCGTTGAGGAACGTACAAATAAGCTTGTTGAGTATGCAGAAAGCAGCAGCCTCAACAGAACAGAAATATCTGAAACAGCTGAGTTTGGTGTTATTACCAACGGTGCTGCATATCAGTTCGCAAAGGAAGCTCTTGGCGATAAGGCTTCATACCTCAAACTCGGAATGGTAAATCCCATGCCTGTTGAGCTTATCCGCAATTTTGCTGCAAAATACGAGAAAATTTACATCATCGAGGAACTTGACGGCATTATCGAACAGCACTGCCGCAATATCGGTGTTACAAACGTTCAGGGTAAGGAAATCTTCGGCTGTATCGGTGAAATTCAGCAGTCTGTGATCGCAGAGAAGCTTCTCGGCGAGAAGAAGGAATTCGTTGCTCTTGAAGACAATATTCCTGTACGTCCTCCTGTAATGTGCGCTGGATGTCCTCACAGAGGTATGTACTACGCTCTCAAAAAGCTTGGCATAACAGTTTCCGGCGATATCGGATGCTATACTCTTGGTGCGTGTGCTCCGCTTGACGCACTTGATACAACTATTTGTATGGGTGCTTCAATTTCCGGACTTCACGGCTTCAACAAGGCAAGAGGTGCAGAGGCTGAACACAAGAGTGTTGCTGTTATCGGCGATTCAACATTCATGCACAGCGGTATCACAGGTCTTGTTAATATCGCATATAATGCTTCAAATTCAACTGTTATCATCCTTGATAACTCAATCACAGGTATGACAGGTCACCAGCAGAATCCTACCACAGGCAAGAATCTCAAGGGCGATCCGGCTGCTGCTGTAAATCTTGAGGAACTCTGCCGTGCAGTAGGAATCAAGAGAGTTGTTGTGGTTGATCCCTACAACCTCGCTGAATGTGAAGCTGCACTCAAGGAAGAACTCGCTGCTGATGAGCCTTCAGTTATTATTTCAAGACGCCCATGTGCACTTCTCAAGTATGTTAAGCATAATGCTCCTCTTAAAGTCAACAGCGACAAGTGCGTAGGCTGCAAGATGTGCATGAAGCTCGGATGTCCTGCAATTTCCATGAGAGACGGCAAGGCAGTTATCGACCATACACAGTGCGTAGGCTGCGGAATCTGTCAGGAGCTCTGCAAGATCGGCGCAATTGGCTGAGGTGAATAAAATGCTTAAAACAGAGCTTTACGAACACTTTTCAGCATGGCTTGACGCTCTGCTTGAAAATAACGATATGCCCGAAAATACAAAAGCATTCAACTTCAATCTGTATGAGGAGTCCATTGAGGACAGCGTCTATGGCGTGCAGCTTGTAGCCTGTGAAGCCTTTGACGAGGAAGATTCCGACTGGGCTTGTGAGGAATGCTGGTCATCGGAAGAAGATATATTCTGCGTTGAGCTTTCCGACGAGGAAGATAAGGACTGGAAAGCCGCACAGAATCTCATAAAAGGCTGGATAGGCGATTATCTTGAAAGCGGAAAATATGCCGGTATACTCAATTCTGAGCCGGTAGGAATAGGATTTGTTGACGGCGATCTGGAAATTATCAGAAAATAACGAAAGGTGATTTTTTAATATGGAAACTAAATCAATTATGATAGTCGGTGTAGGCGGACAGGGTTCTCTGCTTGCATCAAGACTTCTTGGAAATGTCCTGCTTGCTCAGGGATACGATGTAAAGGTGAGCGAGGTTCACGGAATGTCTCAGAGAGGCGGTTCTGTTGTTACATATGTAAAATACGGCGATAAAGTATATTCACCAGTTATCGAGAAGGGTGAGGCAGATGCTGTTATCTCCTTTGAGCTTCTTGAAGCCGCAAGATGCCTTCCTTTTCTGAAAAAGGGCGGACATCTCATCACATCCACACAGCAGATAGATCCCATGCCCGTTATCACAGGAGCAGCACAGTATCCTGAGAATCTCACAGAAAAGCTCGCAGCGGCTGGTGCACAGCTTGTTGCTGTTGACGCTCTTTCTCTTGCGGAGCAGGCTGGAACTTCAAAGGCTGCAAACGTAGTTCTTATGGGTGTGCTTGCGTCAAAGCTTGACTTCCCTGAGGAACTCTGGCAGAATGCGCTTGAACAGTGTGTTCCGGCGAAATTCCTTGAACTCAACAAAAAGGCTTTTGAACTCGGAAAGAATGCATAATTGAGGATATACAGCATTATAATGCAGAAAGGTGGGATTCTGTGAAGCGTATACTTTCATTGATTGCGGCTCTGACTCTGATTACTTCTGCCTGTTTCTCATGCGGAGATACTGATTCCGGCACGGAAAAGGCTGAGAATGAAGAAGTGGTTATTCCGGAGGAAACAACCGGCATAGGCAGACAAAGCTGTGGAAAATACATTGAAGAAAGCGGAAAGCCGGAAGTTACTGCGGTGACTTTTACGGGAACGTGCGATGAAAATATCAGGAAACACGTCGATATCAGTGTGAGCAGACACGTGCTTCATAACGGTGTTGTCGGAATTGTCGGAGTACCTCTGGAAATAGAGTATGACGAGACGGTTTCTGAACCGAATATATACCTTACCTACGATCCTGACGAGCTCAGGGGAATCCCGCAGAAAAACCTTATAATGCTGCATTACAACGAGTGGAGCGACAGTTATGATACGGTGATGAATGCCGTACATGACGAGGATAAATGTGCGGTATCTGCGGATATATCCGAGTACGGAGTTTACCTCCTTGCCGACGCATATCAGTGGTACTCCTGCTGGGGAAAGGACGTTTCGCAGTATGAGTATGAACGGCGGTCGGAGGATTATCCTACCGACTGGGAGCGTGAATGTGATACCGGAAGCATAATGGAGCTTGCCGACAAGGAATGGGCAATGGAAAATGCTCCGGAGTTCCATGTTTCTAATGAAACAGAGCTTGCATCGGTTGTTTGGTATGTCAACGGCATAAGTGAGGATGAGTCGGTTTCGGTTTATCTTGAAGACGATATTGACCTTACCGGATACGACTGGAAACCCATGGGCTGGACGGACAGCGGTTCCAAGCATCAGTTCAGCGGAAGCGTTTTCGGTCAGGGACATACCATAAACGGAATGACTATAAGCTCTGATTATGATGATACGGGCTTTATCGGTTATGGACTCAACGTTTATGTTGAAGATATTAATTTCACAAATGCTGATGTATCAGCAACAGGGTGTACAGGAATCGTGGGCGGTCAGATATATATATGCCGTGAATGGAAGAATATCAGTGTTCAAGGCAAGGTAAGCGGCGGCACTGAAGATTACGGTGCAATAGTCGGCAGAGAAGGAGATATAACTTTTACCGGCTGTACGGCAGATGTTACCGTTGACGGCGAGCCTTTTGAATATCTTTCATATCGTCAGAAGCGTATAGACGAAGTTGAAATTGTCGAGACCTTTCACCTTACAATGGACGAAGGATATACAATTACCCGTGATGAGCACGAGGGATTTGACAGTCTGGGCTGGATGATAGAGCATAACGGCGTTCAGGTTCTTCACAGAAACGCAATGAACGAGCTGAGTTACCGTTATTTCGGCGGAATGTCCGGAAAATACAAAGTTTATCTTGTAGACTATATAAACGGAACTTACATAAGAGTGAGCAACGTTATAGAATATACTATATAATTACTCGAGGAGGAAAAACCAATGGAAAAATATTGGAATCAAGAAATTGAAACCATGTCGAGAGAGGAGATGAAGAAGCTTCAGGATGAACGTCTTGTGGCACAGGTGAAACACGTTTACGAAAACGTGAAGTATTACCGTGATCTCATGGACGAAAAGGGGGTGAAGCCGGAGGATATCAAGTCAACTGATGATCTTCACAAGCTTCCTTTCCTTACAAAGTCTGATCTCCGTGACGCATATCCATACGGACTTCTTGCAAAGCCGCTCAGTGAGTGCGTAAGAATCCAGTCTACAAGCGGAACAACAGGCAAGCGTGTAGTTGCTTTCTATACACAGCATGATATCGACCTCTGGGAGGATTGCTGTGCCCGTGCTATTACTGCTGCAGGCGGTACAAACGAGGATGTATGCCATGTAAGCTACGGCTACGGACTTTTCACAGGCGGTCCCGGACTCAACGGCGGTTCTCATAAGGTGGGATGTCTTACACTTCCCATGTCAAGCGGAAATACAGAGCGTCAGATCACATTCATGCGTGACCTTGGTTCAACAATTCTCTGCTGTACACCTTCATACGCTGCATATATCGGCGAAACTCTCAATGATATGGGACTTACTCCCGACGATATCAGCCTCAAGGCAGGTATTTTCGGTGCTGAGCCGTGGACAGAGGAAATGCGTCAGTCTATCGAGAAATCTCTCGGAATCAAGGCATACGATATCTATGGTCTGACTGAAACAAGCGGTCCTGGTGTTGCTTTCGAGTGCTCAGAGCAGACAGGTATGCACATCAATGAAGATAACTTCTACCCTGAGATCATCAATCCCGATACAGGTGAGGTTCTTCCTGAGGGCGAGGTAGGAGAACTTGTATTCACAAGCCTTACAAAGGAAGCATTCCCGCTTCTCAGATACAGAACAAGAGATCTCTGCGTACTCAGCAGAAAGAAGTGTTCATGCGGACGTACACTCATCAAGATGGCTAAGCCTATGGGCAGAAGCGATGATATGCTCATCATCAGAGGAGTAAATGTATTCCCGTCACAGATCGAGACAGTTCTCATCGAAAACGGCTATTCACCGAACTATCTTATCGAGGTTGACCGTGTAAACAATACAGATACACTTGACGTAAACGTTGAAATGAATCCCGATCAGGTTTCTGATAAGGTAAGCGATATGCAGCAGAAGGAGAGAGCTCTTGCGGAAGCAATGAAGACAATGCTCGGAATCAATCCTAAGGTTCATCTTGTAGCACCTAAGTCCATTACAAGAAGTGAAGGCAAAGCTGTCCGTGTAATCGACAAGCGTAAGCTTCACGACTGATAGGAACTGATTTGAATGAAGAAAGTTATATCTGCGATTCTTGCCGGCGCAATGTGTGCGGGTGCGTTTACAGCCTGCAGTGACAAACAGGACGATAAAAAAAGCAGCGGATTATCCACAAAATGCGACAGCGAATACGTTTCGATAATGCCTTTTGATGGGAAATTACAGTTATTCCGTGAAAGCATTGATGAGGGAATAGAATACAGCAAAAATTATGCAGAGGATTATGAGAAAGAAAACATTTTCACCTATAATCCTCATCTGATAACGTTTTCAGACGGTGAATTTCATATGCCTGATTATCCAGGATACAAGGGGTGGATGTTTTTAGAAGGAAAATTTTCTGTTAAAGACAGGAAAATAAACTTTTCTTATGAGAACTATATAAATCTGATGTATGATTCAAAAATGAATGTCAACGATGATTCGGAAAGTGTTGATGATAATATTCCGAAGATGATTGACCGGATTCGGATACTGAATGAAAGCGGTTCATTCTTGAAAATAGTTGTGCCAGGTATGAATTATAGTGATATGTGGAATGACTATTCAATTCTTCCGTTTATTCGTTTTGCGAGAGGTAATGAAGATATAAACTATGATTACCCCAACACGTTATATGCTGTGGATGATTTCCTCTGCACAGATACTTATGGTATCGAACTGGACGGAAAGTATAAAAGAGGTAAGGCTTTCATCCTGAAACACGACCTTGAAGATACAATAGAAAATGATGAACAATCAAGTCTTTTAGGTGGTAATGAAGAAAAAGAAACCTACTTAAATCGTTTGATTCAAATTGCCAATTCACAATATAACTGTGATGATGTTGAAACAACAATCGAATTTTCTGACGGCGAGTGGGAATGGTTCAACGCTGACGGCGGACTTATCAATAACGGCAGATATGACGAAAGCAAGGATTATCCCGGACTTATTATGATGTATCTTGATGAGGATTCAAAGAATTGTCCGGATTATGCACTCTATACTTATCCGCTCTGGTTCTATATAGCAGATGACGGAGAAATCTACTATCCCGGATATGTAAAAATGGATTAATATAATTTAAAGGAGGATTTTTTATGGCAAATGTAAGACAGATTTCAGTTTTTGTAGACAACAAACCTAACCGACTGGCAGAGGTAATGAAGCTTCTCAAGGACACCGGTATCAATCTCAGGGCGCTCAGCCTTGCTGATACAAGGGATTTCGGACTTGTCCGCATAATTGCAAACGATACAGACAAGGCAGTAAAGACACTCAAGGAAAACTCATACGCCGTAACCGTAACCGAGATTCTTGCGATCTCTATTCCGGATTCTCCCGGTCAGCTGAGCCGTGTTCTTGATATTCTCGGCGCTGAGAACGTAAACCTTGAATATCTCTATGCATTTACCGGAACATCAGACAAATCAGTATCATTTGTTATCAGAGTTGATGATAACAATCACGCAGCAGACGCTCTCACAAGAGGCGGTATTATTCAGCTTACCGAAAATGATATTGCAGAAATGTAAAAAATTCACAAATTGTCCATGCGATTTTAAATTTATTTTGAAAACGCTTGACAATAATCTATCGGATGTTGTATAATAATTATATAACAATTATAGATTTTCCGACAGGAGTGATGTACAATGGGAATTCTCGATAAATTCAATGACGCAAGCAGAGGAGTTTCCGAAAAGGCTAAAAATATTTCAGAGGGTAATAACCTCAAGAGAAAGATTCTTTACGAGGAAGAAAGAATTGTAGAAATCTTTACTGATATCGGTAAGAAGTACTACAAGAACCCTAATGATGATCCTGCACAGCTCAAGCTGCTCTGTGATGATATCGACCAGAGACGCAGAAGAATCAAGAAGATGAGATTTGAGCTTAATCAGATCAGAGGTTATAAGATCTGTCCTAAGTGCGACGCTGAGGTAAACGATCGTTTCCAGTTCTGCGGACGCTGCGGTGCAAGACTTCCTGATATTGAAGATGAGGACTTTTTATCCCTTGAACCAAATGATTACTACACAGAAAGCAGTAATAATTTCTTCAATGCGGATTCAAACAAGAATTATTGATCTCACAGATGAAAGGCTGTTCCGTCAAACCGAACAGCCTTGTTTTTTATAGAGGATTCTGCGTGAATTTCCGCCGGATGAACATACAGAGATAGTATGCCGGAATACAGAGAAGAAACCAGTATACAGTAAAATGCGGACATATCTGCCCCAGAACATTCAGCGGCATATCGGAATAATCCCAGACGTGCCAGTCCATGATGAGGTTGTCAAAAACTCCGACTGCAAACTCAACGGCAGTGATTATCACTGCGCCGATAAAGCAGCTGCGGATAAGCGTCATGGCATGATGACTGTTTATGGCATAGAGTATGGCGAGAATTGCTCCGCCGGTAAGGGACATCGTCCAGTGCGTGTAGCCGCGGTTGAGTATTTCAATAAGGCTGTACATAAAATAACCCATAAGAAAAGCAAATGTATACTGAGAAAACTTCATTGCAGAACCCCTTTTTATTTGATTAAAGATATTCTTGACAGTAATCAGGGAAATATACATCAGATTGAAAAATCAACATATTTGAAATCTGATAACAAGAGGTGTAAAAAATGCGAAAAAGCTGCATATTAATGCATATTTCAAGCCTGCCGTCAGAGTACGGCATAGGCAAAATGGGACGTCATGCCTTTGAATTCGTTGATTTTCTGAAAAAATCCGGAGTAAAATGCTGGCAGATACTTCCGCTTTCTCCTACAAGCTATGGTGATTCTCCGTATCAGTCATTTTCCGTAAACGCAGGAAATCCCTACTTCATTGATTTTGAGATACTTGAAAGCGACGGACTTCTTGCGCGTGAAGAATTTGCTTCGATCGTGTGGGAAACATCGCCGGATAAAGTGGACTACAGCGTGATATGGGAGCACTGCTATGATGTACTGAGAATAGCATATTCAAGGTTCAAGGTATCAAAATTTCCGCAGTATAAGAAATTCTGCGATGCAAATAAACAGTGGCTTGATGAGTATGCACTCTTTATGGCACTTAAATTCAAGTATGATGGCAAAGCATGGTACGAGTGGGAAAACGATATTTCCATGCACAAGCCGAAGGCTGTTTCAGCTGCGAAAAAGGAACTCAAAAAGGATATCGGTTTCTATAAGTTCGTGCAGTTTGAGTTCAGTCGTCAGTGGCAGGAACTGAAAAAATATGCCAACGACAACGGTATTGAGATTATCGGTGATATCCCGATATACTGTGCTCTTGACAGTGTTGAGGCATGGGGAAATCACAGGCTTTTCTGCTTCGACAAAAAGCATTCTCCCGTTGCTGTTGCAGGATGCCCGCCCGATGATTTCTCTCCAACGGGACAGCTCTGGGGAAACCCTCTTTACGACTGGGAATACCACAAGAAAACAGGATATCAGTGGTGGATTGATCGTATCAGAGCAGCGTCAGAGCTTTATGATATCGTCCGTATCGACCATTTCCGTGGATTTGAGAGTTATTATGCAATTCCTTTCGGCAATAAGGATGCAACTGTGGGCGAGTGGAAAAAAGGCCCGAATTACGAGCTTTTCCAGCTTGCAGAGGAAAAACTCGGCAGGCTTAATATTATTGCTGAGGATCTGGGTTTTATTACGCCGGAGGTTCGTGAAATGCTGGATAAATGCGGCTATCCCGGAATGAAGGTGTTGCAGTTCGGATTCAGCGGCGGCGAAAACGAGCATCTTCCGCATAATTTTGCAGGCATCAACTGCTTTGCATATACGGGTACTCACGATAATGAGACTCTCAGTGGCTGGATTGCAAAAATGGATGCTAAATCGCTGAAATTTGCAAAGAAATATCTCAACGTTACGAAAAAGAGGGAAATAGCTCCGGCGGTAATCCGTGCAGCATGGTCGAGTGTCGCAATAGTTGCAGCAGCTCAGATGCAGGATTTTCTGAACAGTCCTCCCGAAGGCAGAATGAATACACCCTCAACTCTTGGATGCAACTGGCAGTTCAGGACGAAGGAAAGCGACTTTACACCGGCACTTGCAAAGAAAATAAAAAAACTCAACAAGATTTACAATAGATAAAAAAATCCCCGATGTTACGCTGGTTAACGTAATATCGGGGATTTGTCATTATATAATACTGTCCGGATCTTCCACGAAATCATAATCTTCATCGCTGCCGTAGAATGATTCATATGCAGCGTTTTCAGCGATTTCTTCTGCGACATCCTCGTCAATACCGAACTGGACAAGCAGATCAGTGAAGTAATTCACAAGGTCGTCATATTCAATGTAGTCATAGAAATCAAATGAACCTGAATTGTCAGCATCTATCATGTATGATTCATCAGTTTCCGGCATTTCAAATGAGGCTTTATCCTTTTCAGTGAAGGTCAGCGAAATTTCGCCGTATTCTGTGCCGTCCACCTCAATCCTGTATGAAATAGTCTGTGTATCATTTTTACCCTTGAATTCAAGCTCAACAGGTTCGGCATCGGGGATGTTAAGAACAGCACTGCCGGTAAGCTTTATATTTTCAAGGTTTCCGATAGTCATATCCTCAAAGTCCATAGAGATCGTATAGTCTTCTGCTGTTTCTTCTGAATCTGAAAAGGCTGATACGAATTTCTCGTCCAAATCAAGGGCGAGACTGCCTCCGTAGGTGTCTTTGCTTGTTTCTTCTGCGTTGAGCGTAAGACTTACTATTTTTGTATCTTCTGCTGTTACAGAAAATTCAATAGCGAAATCGTCCTTGTGCTTGCCCATTGCGTAGAAAATTTCGACATCATCTTCGCATATTGAAAATCCTCTGATATTTCCCTTTGCGTCGATGTATGTTTTGAGCGAGAGCGAATTATCACTGTCTGTTTCTATCAGCTTAGAAGCATTGAGAATAATATCGAACAAATCGTCGTATTCGTCCTCTGAAAGGAGTTCAAGTCTGTCGATGACTGTACGTTGGATAACCTTATCGTCAGCGGCTTCATTCAAAAAGTTTCTGAGTATTTTAACAGCAAGCTTGTCGTCGATATCCACTTCTAGTGTGGTATATTTAACGTTGATATCGCCTATTCCTACTTTTTCTCTGCGTTCACGGTCTACATCGGAAATAGATTTTATCCATGCAGCGGAATAGTTGTTTACAGCGTTTTTAAGCTCTTTTGGATGAATAAATTCTGAGGGATCATTGATTATTCCCTGATAGAAAGCAAATATTTTATCGAATATTTCCTGATCTTCGCTTGTTTCTATAGAATCATCAATTAAACCAATGATATCCATTCCGATCCACTGATCTTTCAGTTCAGGATAGCGCATGAATAACTTAGGATTAAGCATATCAACAGCTAGATCAAAGCTGAGGAGGCTTTCGCCGTTAAGTTTTGTGCCAAGTGAAAATATGCCGTCGGTCTTTTTGGACTGTCCGGTAAGCATAACGCTGAGATCATCGGTATTATTGATTATATCCGTCAGCATATCAAGACCATCTTCTGCAGCATCAGGATCTTCATTCAGCTTTTCGATGATTATGTCCTTTGCCTCGTCTGAAATATTGTATTTCAATTCAATAGAATTAGTTTTTCCGCTGTCGAAGGCGCTGATATCGTCGCTATAGGATTTGGCTGCCTTGTCAGCGTAGGCAGAAGCGTTCTTTTCATTTACCCATGTGTAGTACTTTTCAGGCTTCATTACGAGGAGATTTACCTGATTTTTTACAAAGTCAGAAAGATTATAAGCTGCCGCGCCGCCTCCAATGAGTACAGCTGCGGTAATCCCGCTTATAATTGCGATTTTCTTTCCTTTTTTCTTTTTCTTGACCGGTGTTTCTGCCGGAGCGAACTGGTTCTCTTGTACAGGAGTTTCAGAGATTTCCGGAATATATGGATTTATGGTTTCCTGTGAGTCGTTCTGTATCATATTATTTTCTGTTTCTGGCATAAGAATATCTCCTTTCTGATTATCTCATCTTTATTTTAGCACTGATTCGGTGTAAAGTCAATATATTTTCCATATTGTAATGATAATTATAAATCAGGGACGCCTGAAAAAATATAGACGTCCCATTGTATGATTATTTCTTTTTAAGCTTTATAAGCTTGTATACAAACAGTTCGATCGAGATAAGACCGATAACGGCTGCTCCTGAAATAAGAGCTATCATTCCGATATTTCCCTTGTCGTCCTTGTTATCTGATTTTTTATCATCCTTGTCGTTTTTATCAGCGGATGAAGTTGATTTATCCGTAACTTTATTTTTATCCTCGTTTTTGTCAGTCTCATTCTTCTTGTCTGTTTTTGTAGGAGCTTCTTCAGTTGTAATTTCGTCCTCCTCAAAAACGGGAGCACCGGTCTCGCCGACGATGATTCCTCCGTTTTCCTGAGCTGTAAATCCTGCAAGCCATGCCAGAGAAGCGTTCCAGTTGATAGTACACTCATTTACCGACCATGCTTCAATGTGGTCCATGTAGCACTTCTGCGGCTCGATAGTACCCTTTTTCCAACCCATTCCCTGAACCCACGGATCCTGCATTCCGGAGTTCGGACCGCCGGAAAGAACTCCGTTCGGTGCACTCGGGAAAGTCTCATCTATCTGATTTGCCCAGTAGCGGTGATGAGGATTCTTTATGGCATTTGCGCCGTATCCGGTAACATAAGAATTATCCATTGCATTTCTGCCGAGAAGATAATCCATACCGCCGATAACGCCGTCCATGTACTTATCGTTGTCTGTAAGCATATATGCATAGGCTATAACAATTGCGTTGTCTGCAACAACGGAGTTAGAACCCCATATATATCCCTTATCGCTGTCGTTATAGCTGATTTTGCTCGGTCCGTAGGGGAGGCCATAGCCCTGATTTTCTTCAAGCTCAATGAATGAAGCTGCTGTATCACAGATATTTTCGGTAATTTCTTCCATATCGTCAGAGGAAATACTATCCTTATTCAATGCAAGACTCATAGTTCCGAGAGCGGCAGTGTGTCCCCAGTCAAAGCTTCCGATGCTGCCGACACTTTCGCCGCCGTCCATTGTCTTAGGAACTTCAAGGAAGAAATCGGAGGACTTCATATCCTTGTAGTATGAATCATCGCCGGTTGTGAGATAAAGCTCGCAGGCAGCCCAGTAGAATTCATCATCAACGAAATCGTCACCATAAGCGCCGCCGCCTATAGAGCTGTCAAGAGGAGCGAATACATCCGGATTTTTCTTTGCTGCTTCGTATGCATTTTCAGCAGCTTCAAGACATTCCTTTGCGAAAGCCGGATCAAGCTCTTCCCAAAGACGTGCTGACTGAGCACCGCAGGCAGCAAGATTTAGTGCAGCTGCTGTTGACGGAGGCTTTACGATACGCTTCATTTCATCATCTGCGGGAGCAATTCCAAGACCGGTCCACTTTTCATCGTGAGCCTTGTGGTAAGCCATGTTCTTGTATTCGCCGTCCTGAACGATCATTTTCAGCATCCATTCCATTTCCCATCTTGCCTCGTCAAGAAGATCGGGATTGCCGTTGGAATTTTCCGGAATAAGCATAGCGCCGTCAGCGTAGACCTTTTCATAGCCGTTTTTAAGAGCAGTTTCGTACTGATTCTGCATCATCCAGAGAGAAAAGCCGCCGTTTACAACGTATTTTCCGTGATCTCCGGCATCATACCAGCCGCCCGTAACGTCAATTGACTTTCCGGAAGCGCTGTTGTCCCAGTCAGCCATTATTTCGGCGTTGTCTGTGGGATGTCCGGCAGCTCTTGCGAGTTTATCCTTATCTCCGGAGGAAATATACTGGCTTTCTATTTCGATACCGCTTCTGTTCTGATAGAAGTAGTTGAGAGCGTCATAAAGCAGGCTGGAATACACCGCGGAATCACCGATAGTGAACTTGCGGCTCTGATCGCCGTCCTCAGTTTCAATGGTGTATGTTCCGGCGTCATCAAAATCTGTGAAGTCGATGATATGTACATCGTCGCCGGAATCCTCATCTTCTCCGAAGGGAGTTGTGCTGCCGGAGTATACAGATTTTCCGGATTCGTCAAGAATCTCAAAATCAAGGGCACTCTTGCTGCTGCTGAGGAGAGTTGCACGTTTAGCACAGCCTGTAATATATCCTGCCTGATTAGTCATGATAGGGCAGCGTATTTTTTCACCGATAATTTCGTAGTCATTTTCGTCGCTGGTGAGATCGACAAGTGACATATTATCAAATGTGATAACAGTTCCCTCAGGGAAGCAGTCACCGGGAGTATACTGACCGTCGCCGCCGAAGTGGAATGCCCATTCAGCAACATCAAGAGACTGTGAAGCTGTAAATGTAAGACTTACTTTTTTAGTTTCGTTTGCGCCGATCTGAATGAGATCCCATGTGGAATTGAAATCCGGTCCATTATCAGCCATCATGTTGTGCCATATTTCCACATCACCGTCGAGGTTGCCGATCTTTGTGTAATATTTTCCGGCATTTGAGGGAGTTATCTCGTATTCCACCTTGTACTGATGACCGGAAACTATTTTAAGTCCACGGTGACGGAACTGGCAGTCCCAGCGATCCTCTCCGCCTCTTGATGCGCCGCCGGGATTGTTGATAGTAATTTTATATACACCGTCCTCAAGGCTGAACTGCATTTTTGAGGGACCTGATTCAACGATATGCCACGGCAGACCGATGCCGTCATCGAAGTCTGTCTGACCGAGCTGCTGACCGGCAAATACTGATGGCTTTTCCATGAAAGCAGGAGCCGCAGCTGTACAGGTGATAAGAGCTGCTGCCGTCAGAGAAAGGGCTTTATTTCTGAGCTGTCTGAATTTCTTCATTACATTACCTCCGGTTTATATTCAAAGATGAAGCACTGCGGTATTGCCTATAATATACCTGTTATGAGCTTCCGATAATATAACTTTAATACTTTTTTGATTCAAAGTAAAGCGAAAAGAAAAAAGTTTACAATTGATCTGGGCAAAACTCTCTTTTTTCTATATTTTGATGTGATATCAGCTTTTTTTTGTATCAAAATACATAAGCTTAAAAAAATTCTTCGTGAAACTCTTTTCAAATCTTGACAAGTATGATATAATATATATGAAAATATAAATATACTATTCTGGGAGATTGATTTATGGGAATTAATTCTTTCATAGCAGCAAAAAGAAAAGCTTTGAAGAGATATTTCAGCCGTATGAACGAAATGCAGCAGGAGGCTGTTTTCACCGTTGAAGGTCCGGTGCTCGTTCTGGCAGGTGCCGGAAGCGGAAAAACTACGGTTATCGTTAACCGTATAGCTAATATGATAAACTTCGGAAATGCCTATATGGACGAAACTCTGTCTGGCAGCGAAGGGGATATAGCTTTCCTTAACGACTACGCTGAGGGAAAAACAGATGATTTTGAGACCCTCCGTGATATCGCTGCAGTTTCTCCAGTAAAACCGTGGAATATCCTTGCAATTACATTTACTAATAAAGCTGCAGGTGAGCTTCGTGAGCGTCTTGCGGCAATGCTTGGCGAGGACGGTATGAATATCAACGCCTCTACGTTTCATTCTGCCTGCGTAAGAATACTCAGAAGTGAAATAGAAGCCATGGGCTATGGACGTGATTTTACGATATATGATTCTGACGACAGTCAGCGTCTTATCAAGAATATTATGGCTGATATCGACATCTCTGAAAAACAGATCGCACCAAGAGCAATTCTCAGCGAGATAAGCTTTGCCAAGGATAAGATGATAACTCCTGCTGAGATGCACAAGGATGCCGGACAGGATTACCGTAAAAAGATTATTTCCCGTATATACAGCCTTTATCAGGAACGTATGAAGGAAGCAAATGCACTTGATTTTGATGACCTTCTCTGCCGTACTGTCGAGCTTTTTGAGCAGTTTCCGGAGATTCTGGAAAAATATCAGAAGCGCTATAAGTATATAATGGTTGACGAGTATCAGGATACGAATCACGTTCAGTTC
Source organism: Ruminococcus sp. (assembly GCA_017461395.1). Classification (GTDB taxonomy): domain Bacteria; phylum Bacillota; class Clostridia; order Oscillospirales; family Ruminococcaceae; genus Ruminococcus. The sequence continues at coordinate 83,981 of JAFTYF010000067.1, read as the reverse complement.
AGACTTGTTTCGCTTCTTTCGTCAGGTCACGGAAATCTCTGCGTTGTCGGCGATGATGATCAGAGTATTTATAAATTCAGAGGCGCAAATATAGAAAATATTCTCGGTTTTGAATCGAACTTCAAGGGCGCAAAGGTTATCCGCCTTGAACAGAATTACCGTTCAACGCAGACTATTCTCGACGCTGCAAACTCTGTTATTTCCAATAACAGCGGACGTAAGGAAAAATCCCTGTGGACATCAGGCGAAAAGGGCGATAAGATATACTGGTATAAGGCAATTGACGAATCTGATGAAGCTCAGTTTGTCGCTGATACAATACAGGAATACTACAAGAACAACGGCAGCTACAGTGATTGTGCGGTGCTCTACCGTATGAATGCGCAGTCAAATGCTGTTGAACGCGCTTTTGTAAAGTGCGGAATCCCTTATAAGGTTTACGGCGGTATGAGATTCTACGACCGCAAGGAAATCAAGGATGTTACGGCGTATCTTGCATTTATCAATAACCACAGCGATATGCTGCGTTTCCGCAGAATTATAAATGAACCTAAAAGAGGTATAGGTGATTCTACCCTCACGCTTATAGAGGAGATCAGCCGTGATCTTAAGCTTACTCCGTATGAGGTGCTTAAAACTTCGGGCGAGTATGCTCCTCTTGTGAAAAAAGCTAATGTGCTTAAAAATGCATACAATATGTTCGAGTACCTTACGGAAAAATCTGAGGAGCTTCCTCTTGATGAATTCCTTGATGTACTCCTTGATAAAACCGGATATATGGCATATCTCAAAACGCTTGACAATGCTGACTCAAAGATCGAAAACGTTCAGGAGCTTCGTTCCTCAATGGTCAAGTATATGCAGGAAGCTGATGAACCTTCACTCAGCGGATTCCTTGAAGAAGTCGCGCTGTACAGCGAAGCGGACAGAGATGATACTACAGATGACAGAGTTACTCTTATGACTGTTCACTCTGCAAAGGGACTTGAATATGAGAATGTCTTTGTAGTCGGAATGGATGACGGTATCTTCCCGAGTTCACGTTCATTCGACAGTCAGGAAGACATGGAGGAGGAACGCCGTCTTGCATATGTTGCCATAACACGAGCAAAGAAAAAGCTCTATCTTACAAATGCCAGAAAGCGTATGCTTTTCGGACAGACGCAGACAAATATCACTTCACGTTTTATGAGAGAAATAGGCAGCGAACTTCTTGAAAAGCACGATAATGCGGCTGCGTCAAAAAGCAGTCTCAGCGATAATACCGTCGTTGAAGTGCAGTCAACATCGCTTCAGCAGCAGCTTGCACGAAATAAAATTCTTTCCAAGACCGGCGCAAAGACAGCGGTTACATATACGGCAGGAGAACGTGTACAGCACAATATATTCGGTGAAGGAACTATTCTTTCTGCAAAGCCTATGGCTAATGATACAATGCTGGAAATAGCCTTTGAAAAGGTTGGCACAAAGAAGATAATGGCAAATTATGCTAAGCTTAAGAAATTATAATCAGGGAGTTTATTATGAGAAAAACAAAAATTGTATGTACTATAGGACCGGCTACTGACAACGAAAATATCATGCGTGAGCTTATGCTTGCCGGAATGAACGTCGCAAGATTTAACTTTTCTCACGGTGATTACGAAACTCATGAGAAGCGATTCAGAGAAGTAGAGAAGCTCAGAAAAGAGCTTGATCTTCCTGTGGCTACGCTCCTTGATACAAAAGGCCCTGAAATCAGACTTGGCAGATTTGTTGACGATAAGCCTGTTGAGATCTTCGACGGTGATACTTATACTCTCACTACTGATGACGTTCCGTGTACAAACGAGATCGGAAGTGTCAGCTTCAAAAAGCTTCCAAGAGATGTGAGCATAGGTACAAGAATCCTCATCAATGACGGTGTTATTGAGCTTGTTGCTGAAAAAATAAGCGGCAAGGATATCGTGTGCAGAGTTGTTCACGGAGGAATTCTTTCCAATAACAAGGGAATCAATGTTCCCGGCGTACAGCTTTCAATGCCTTACCTCAGCGAAAGAGATATGGACGATCTTGAATTCGGCTCCAAAATCGGTTTTGATTTCATTGCTGCAAGCTTTGTCCGTACTGCCGCTGATATCAATTATCTGAGAAAATTCACACAGAGCCTCGGCTGGTTTGATGTCCGTATAATTGCAAAGATAGAGAATATTGACGGCGTTGAGAATATTGATGAAATTCTTGAAGCAGCTGACGGAATCATGGTCGCAAGAGGAGATATGGGCGTTGAGATACCATTCGAGCAGATTCCTGCTATTCAGAAGCAGATCATTAAAAAAGGCTATAATGCCGGAAAACAGGTAATTACCGCTACACAGATGCTTGAATCAATGATAACAAATCCGCGTCCTACAAGAGCAGAAATCACAGACGTTGCCAATGCAATCTACGATGGTACGAGTGCAATCATGCTTTCCGGCGAAACAGCGGCAGGTGCATATCCTGTTGAAACTGTAAAGACAATGGCGCTTATTGCAGAGACAACTGAAAAGAATATTGACTACAGAGGACGATTTGCGGTAAGACGTTCTGAACCGAATGGAAATATCGCTGAGGCAATCGCTCACGCTACTGTTACAACAGCACATGATCTTAATGCAAGGGCTATAATTACTGTATCTCTTGGCGGTCAGACAGCACGCCTTATCTCGAAATACCGTCCGGACTGCCCGATAATCAGCTGTACAATGAACGAGGTAGTATGCCGCCAGATGAATATGAGCTGGGGAGTCATCCCATATATCATAGACGAAAAGAACAGCACGGACGAGCTTTTTGCTGCTGCAGTAGAAGCAGCTGAATCACACCGACTTGTTGAGGACGGTGATCTAGTGGCAATCACTGCCGGAGTTCCGCTTGGAGTTTCCGGAACAACAAACCTCATGAAGGTTGAGAAAATCGGAAAATAATTTCTGAACGATATAAATAAACGGCGATCTTAAGATCGCCGTTTTGCTTTTTACTTAGTCGGAAGTGAAACAATCATTTTAAGAAGGAATTTCTGAATAGTAAGAGCGTCAAGGGATGTGAGTCCGGATCCTCTTTCATAAACGTCAGCGGCTTCAAGCTGCGATTCGGGGATTTCATAGTTATCGGGATTTCCGATGCACTGTAAAATTAGAACAGCGTCTGACAGGAGAACTAATCCGTCACCGTTTGCGTCGCCGTCAACAGCTGCGGGAGCAGGGGTGGTTGTCGTTGTGGAAGTGGTTGTGGTAGTAATAGGCTTAGTAGTTGTCGTTGTGGAAGTGGTTGTGGTAGTAGTAGGCTTAGTAGTAGTTGTTGTTGTGGAAGTAGTTGTGGTAGTAGTAGGTTTAGTAGTTGTCGTTGTGGAAGTGGTTGTGGTGGTAGTAGGTTTAGTAGTTGTCGTTGTGGAAGTAGTTGTGGTAGTAGTAGGCTTAGTAGTTGTTGTAGTGGATGTGGTTGTGGTAGTAGTAGGCTTAGTAGTTGTTGTTGTGGAAGTAGTTGTGGTAGTAGTAGGCTTAGTAGTTGTCGTTGTGGAAGTAGTTGTGGTAGTAGTAGGCTTAGTAGTTGTTGTTGTGGAAGTAGTTGTGGTAGTTGTAGGCTTAGTAGTTGTTGTAGTGGAAGTGGTTGTGGTAGTAGTAGGCTTAGTAGTTGTTGTAGTGGAAGTAGTTGTGGTAGTTGTAGGCTTAGTAGTTGTCGTTGTGGATGTGGTTGTGGTAGTAGTAGGTTTAGTAGTTGTCGTTGTGGATGTGGTTGTGGTAGTTGTAGGTTTAGTAGTTGTAGTCGTTATCGGAGCTGAATCCTTTTCAGTGTATACCTTAATGGAGTCAATAGTATAATTATTATTAGTAAGCCACCAGAAACCTATTTTAAGTGTTCCGTACTTGTAATTGATAGCCTTTGATGTGTCAGCGTCGATATTCCATACAGCTGTAGCAGTATTGCTGTTGAAGTATTCATTGAAGTTTTCAGACTGATACCAGTCGCCTTCATTAATAGTTGAGCCGAATGCGCCGTTCCATGTTCCGATTATACTGTCAGAAGAAATAGTGACTTCAACCTTGTAAGCTGTTTCGTTTTCAGGAATACCGAATTCAGACCAGAGCCATTCCGGAAAATTGCTGCTCATGCTTCCGCTTGAAAGGTTCGGGGTGAGTTCGTATTCATCAGCGTTTTCTTTTTTGGCTGTAGTGGTAGTTGTTGTTGCAGGCTTTGAAGTTGATGCAGTTGTTGTGGTTACGCCGGAAACTGTAGTAGTTGTAACTATCGGATCAGTTGTGCCGTTTCCGTATATTTTTGTAACGCCTTCGATTGACGAAACGGTAGAGCCTGTTTTGTAAGTGCTGTAAAGACCGGCAACAGCACCGACAAGAGCCGCATTATAATCGCAGGCTACTTCGTTGCATATATAATCAGCTCTGCTGTCCTGATAAGTTCCGTTTGCGTCGGACGGACCGCCGACGAGTGCACCAACGAGAACATATTTTGAAGGAGAATCGTCCTTATCCGAAGATGTTCCTGAGCAAGCTCTGTGATGCGGTTTAGAAGCAGAGTTAGGTGCGTATCCGACTACAAAGCAGGTGTTTTTCGGATTATCGCCGAGAATGTAGTTCATCTGTCCCTTGCACCAGTTGGAGTAATTTCTGCCGGAATGTTTTTGTGCAACGAGAGCGGACATCTGCATGGAACAGTTAAGACGAGCGCTGCCCCACTTATCAAGGAAGAAATATCCGCTGCTGTTTGTTCTTCCGCTCATCCAGTCGTTGGGCTTGCTCCAGTTGCCGGTAATGCGGCTGTAAAGGCAGGCAGCGCCCATATCAACGTTGTCCCAGCCGTGGATCCAGCCAAGATATTGTGTTTGCTTGGAGGCGCAGTCGTTTTTGTACTGCTCCTTGTTTGTGGCGAGATATAGCCAGCCGGCAGCCCAAGCCTGATCGTCACGGCATCCTGAACTGTTGTAGAAATCAGAACAGCCATAAGTAGCGACTTGATTATACTGAGTTGAGAATTTGTAGAGAGCCTCAGCGTATTTAAGATCCTCTGCATTACCGAAGTTGATATAGTTTGCGGCGAGAGCTGCTGCGTATTCAGCTGCGATATCGCTTGCGCCGTTATTTGTCCAGAACATCTGACGTGAGCCGGTCTGATTTTCTGGAGGGCCCCAGTAGTCGTGATCTACGTTGCCGTCGCCCTTTTGATAGAGGAAATTAGTAACAGTGTCGCCGTTAAGAACTGTCGATTTTTTGAAGAAGTCGCAGAAATGATCTGTAATAAGTTTAAGGTGTTCAGTTTGACCTGTTGAATCGAAAGCGTCCTTGAATTCAAAATAACTCCAGCCGAGAGTGGAAGCAGTATATCCCTGAGGGAGCCCAAACATTGCATGGTCGCCGGCATCGTGGAAGCCACCGGTAACTTCATCGGAGGTATGGCAGTTTCCTCTCCATGAAAGACCTGTTTTTGAACTTATTTCGCCGCACATATTTGCGTCGTAGAAGTAGAGTGAATACTGAAGAAGCTTTGCATAGTTATCCGGATCTGAAGCTGCGGCAATGACGTCGGGAACAGCGGGAGCTGTAGAAAGTGTTCCGAGAGTGATGGCGGCTGCGGATGTCAATGCAGTTATTCGTTTAAAAAATCTGCCGTGTTTCATAATCAATTCTCCTTTACGATATAATGGTACCCGATAGACGCTTGAACGTCCTGTTAACTGATTATGATTATAGCACATTAAAAATTGGTATATGTTAAGGAATTATGTATAAATCGGACAAATGGAGAAATTCGGCGTTTGCGCTAAAAAGAAGAATACAGATTGTAGAATTTGACAAGGCGGAAGACCAAAGTTGAATCATATAAATTAATGGAGTATGAATAAATTATATCAGAAATATGGCGGCAGTGGATAAAAAAGTCCGGATGTTTATTCCTGACGGATAAAGTTTGCACAAATGTATATATTTCGAGGAGTAAAGAATGTATGATATTATAAAAAATTCGGTAAGTTGCATAAAAACAGGCTGTAATTTTCGTGACGGATATTCCTGATTGGAAATTTGTAGTAAATCTTTGTAAATATACAAATTGTATAAAACAACAAAACCGGAACATTTTAATGTTCCGGCAAGTGGTATTATTCATACATGATATTCATATCTACATCACCGTAAATTCCGGAGATCCTGCCGCAGCTGCTCTGCTGCCAGAAGGTGTAGCTTCCGTCATAGTCGGTATCATCAACATAATGGGCGAGCCATACAGGTGAAAGGCTTTTGCTGTGCTCGTTCCATACATTATTCAGGAAATTCTTGCTGCTGTAAAGCATCGTATCATAGCCGTAAGCAGCCATTTCCTCGTTGAAAAGAGCATACAGATCGTTGATTTTCCTGAGACTCATGCCGTATTTCTGAAAGCCGCCGAATTCCTCCCAGTCGAAACCGATAGGAAGATCAGTTGGCGTTCCGTTGAGATTTTCAGCGATCCAGCCTGCTTGTTCCCTGATTTCGTCTTCTGTGTTTGCAGTAGTGTAGAAATATACGCTGAGATCGACTCCGGCGGCTCTTGCGCCCTCGATATTTGTGTAAAAACGGTCGTCCATGACTATATCGCCGTAGCTGTAACCGATACGGATGACAGCGAATTGACATCCTGCGTCGCGGACAGCATTCCAGTCAATCTCACCCTGCCATGTGGAAACATCAATGCCGACACGTTTTCCTTCACCGCCGTAGACAGCTGCAAAATCGCTGAAATCCACACGTTGTCTGTCATCCGGAGGAGTCGGGATTGAATCCATAACAGAAATAGTTACATCAAAGCTTGTGGAGTTTCCAGAGCTGTCAGTGACGTAAGCGGTCAGTGGATAGTCTCCGACAGTATTGGGATCAATATCGCCCTCATAGGTAAGCACCGGATTGCAGTCGTAATTATCAGCAAACCCGACGTAGTTGTTGAGGTCGAATGCTGTTCCGGTACGGTGATATGGGTTCCAGCCGGCATTGAGAATTATCGGAGCTTCAGTATCCTCCACAATGTATGTTAATTTCTTTTCACCCTCGATGCCGTCCTGTAAATATTTTACAGTTACCGATTTTTCGCCGGTTTCAGAGGTGTCTAAAAGGTCACTTCCATTGAGGATGCTTACATTTGCTTCGGTGAGGAATCCGTTTATACTTAGTTCCTCATATACGGAAACGGAATTGATTCCGCCGAGAATTACGGGTTCTGTCTGCTTCGGAGCAGTAGTGACTGTCGTTGTGGTTTTAGCTTTTGTGCGGGTTGTTGTGGTTTGTATGATTGATTTTTCAGCTGATACGGATGTAGTTATTGATGTATCTTCCTGAACGGAGCTTGATTCTTTTTTTGTCTTATTTTCAGATGATGAGGTATCTTTGCCGCAAGATACGGCAGATATGCATAAAGCTGCAAGAAGTACAGCAGGTATTTTATATTTCATAGAATCTCCTTTGTTGTTGTGTTGCATATTTATTATATCATGAATCAGTGTCGAAGTAAAGACAAAATGATGACAATTTAAATAATATTATTAAAAAAGGTTGTAATTTGTAAAATATTGTGGTATAATGGTTGAAAATGTACAATTTGTATGGAAAAGAGGGATGAAATGGCTGTATTAAAATGTAAAATGTGCGGCGGAACCCTTAATGCGTCCGATAGTCTGAACGTCTGTGTGTGCGAATACTGCGGCACTGCCCAGACTATTACCAAGACTCGTGATGAAATTAATGCCAATCTTTTCAATCGTGCAAATAATCTGCGATTTAACCGTGACTTCGATAAGGCACAGGAAATATATGAAAGGATCGTTCAGGAAAATCCGGATGACTCTGAGGCGTATTGGGGACTGGTTCTATGCAAATACGGTATAGAGTATGTAACAGATCCGGCAACAGGAAAGAAGCTTCCTACTTGTCACCGAACTCAGACGGAATCGGTACTTACTGATATTGATTATAAATCGGCTGTCAGTTATGCAGAACAGGCACGAAAAAATCTGTATATCAGCGAGGCAGAGGAAATTGATCGGATACAGCGGAGAATCCTTGATATCGTCAGGAGTGAAGAACCATTTGATGTGTTTATCTGCTATAAGCAGACTAATGAAAACGGTAAAAGAACCCCAGACAGTGTTATTGCAAATGATATTTATTATCAGCTCAAACAGGCTGGCATAAAGGCATTTTATGCAGCTATTACTCTTGAGGATAAGCTAGGACAGGAATATGAGCCATACATATACGCTGCACTTTCGAGTGCAAAGGTAATGCTTGTTGTGGGTACAAAGCCGGAGTATTTTCAGTCTGTGTGGCTGAAAAATGAGTGGAGCCGTTTTCTTAAAATTACAAAAAATGACAGAAGCAGGCTTCTCATTCCATGCTATAAGGATATGGACGCTTATGATCTGCCGGAGGAATTTGCTCATCTTCAGGCACAGGATATGTCGAGGATAGGATTTATCAACGATGTTATCCACGGCATAAGAAAGGTGATCCGCAGAGATCCGGAATTTACTTACAGTCAGCCGGATAGATCGCGTGATTATGACGATTCGCCGATAGATGAGCGTACAATGCTCCAGCGGCTTACTATATTCTTTAACGCAAGAGATTTTGAAGGTGCTGAAGAATACTGCGACAGGCTTCTTGACAGGGATCCAGACTGTGCAAAGGCTTACTATTATAAATTTCTGGCAGAGCATTTCTGCTGTGATCTTCAGGAGCTTTATTCTCCGCAGAAGGTCGATATGCTGGCGGATTTCTATATAAAGGACTACGGATATGATGTGCTTAATGAGGAAGAATACCGCAGTAAAGTTCAGTATGTTCTGAAACATTCAATAAAGAATGCGATAACCTTTTCAAGAGGATCTGAGCATGAGGAATATGTTCATGCCTATGAGGGGATAGCTGAACTTATCAGAAATGCCGTAAAATCTAAGGAAATACTAAAGATAGCTTATGAAAAACGTATTGCTGATGAGGCTCGTGAAAAAATAAAAGAGGAAAAGAATAAGGAAAAAAACAGGAAATTATACAAGGTTATTGCACTGATATCTTTCTTTATTTTCTTTTTTGGAATGTTTATTTTCGATAGTTTTACGGGTGTTCCTTTTATTTTGTTTATTATTTTTAGTATTATGGCTTCAAGGAAATAGGGGGTGCATATGGCAGTATATAAATGTAAAATGTGCGGTGGTTCACTTGAACCGGTACAGTCAGAAACAGTCTGCCGGTGCGGCTACTGCGGAACAGTTCAGACGCTTCCGCAGACGGACAACGAAAAGCTGAGACATCTTTTTGACAGAGCAAACAGCTTTCGTCTGAAAAATGATTTCGACAGTGCGGCTATGGTATATGAAAATATCATAACCGAATATCCCGAAGAAGCTGAAGCACACTGGGGAATCTGTCTCTGCCGCTATGGTATAGAATATGTAAAGGATCCGAGAACGGGAAAAAGAATTGCTACCTGCCGGAGAACGCAGTACCGCTCAATACAGGAGGATCCCGATTTTGCGATGGCTGTACGCTATGCTGACGGTGCGGCAGAATCAGTTTACCGTGAGGAAGCGGCGTATATAAACGCAATTCAGCAGAAGCTTCTTGATATATCAAGAAAAGAAGAACCTTTTGATATCTTCATCTGCTATAAGGAAACCGATAGTGCCGGAAACCGTACCACGGACAGTGTTATCGCACAGGATATTTATGAGGCTCTTACAGATAAGGGCTACAGGGTGTTCTTTTCGAGAATTACTCTTGAAGATAAGCTCGGACAGGAATATGAACCATATATATTTGCGGCGCTCAACAGCGCCAAGATAATGCTTGTGGTGGGAACGAAGCAGGAAAACTTCAATTCTGTGTGGGTAAAAAATGAGTGGGCAAGATATCTTGCTCTTGCGGAAAAGGATGATGATAAAAATATCATTCCATGTTACCGTGACATGAGTCCGTATGATCTGCCGCAGGAGCTTCAGGCATTGCAGTCTCAGGATGTGTCAAAAGTCGGATATATGCAGGATCTTCTCAGAGGAATCGAAAAGCTTATCGGCAGTGAAACTCCGGCTGGAACAATATTCAGTGCTGACGCATTCGTCGAGAGAGCGATGATTTTTCTGGAGGACGAAAATTTCAATCAGGCAGAGGAATACTGCGAAAAGGCGCTTGATGCTGATCCCAGAAATGCAGAAGCCTATCTCGGCAAGCTTCTTGCTGAGCTGAAACTTACTCGTGAAGATCAGCTCATGAATGTCAGCAGACCTATAGGGCACAATGACAGCTTTGAAAAGGCGTACAGATTTGCTGATGGTGATCTGAAAAAACGTCTTTGTACATACGAAATGAATTCACGATACCGCTATGCCGTATCTCTTACGGAAGGCGAAGCTTCACGAAGCAATCTTGTTAAAGCAATAAGCGCTTTTGAGGCGCTTGGAGCATATGACGGCGCTGCTGAGGGGAAAAGTCGGGCAGAACGACGGCTGCGTGATATAGGAGAAACTAATTATCTTGAAGCAAAGGCACTGATAGAAAATCCGGCTGATGGCAGGGACTACCTTAAAGCTAAAGTCATTCTTGAGGAAATGATGTCCGATCCGAAAAGTGCAGAGCTTATAGCAATATGCAGCGAAAAGCTGGAGGAAAGATATCAGAAAGCCTGCGGACTGATGAAGGAAGCACGCAGTTCTGAGGAGTTTGCAGATGTTCAGAAGCTTTTTGAAGAAATCAGCGGCTATAAGGATTCCGGCAGACTTGCGTTCAGCTGTTCTATGAAATACGATGAAACATCGGAATATGAATTGGAGCATCTAGAGGAAGAAAGGCGAAAAAATGAAGCTTTTCTCAAAGAGCGGGAAATCCTTGACAGGGTGGCTGCAAATCAGAGGAATGAAAAAAAGAAAATCAGCATGGTCGTGTTATTTTCAATAATAGCGTCGGCAGCAGCGATAGTTACATTCAGAAATATCGAGGTTGCCTCGGATTACGGAATGATCTTGTCCGGCTATTACCGCCCTTTGACAGCAATTTCGTCCTGTATACTTGTAGCGGCGCTTATAATGATAGAATGGGCGGCAAACGGTTATGTAAGTATCGTAAAATGGGGACTTCAAAAGCTTGCAATAGTAGGTGTAACACTTGCTACAACGCTGATAATGTACAATTCTATGGATTCAGTTATTTATGCCGGAGTGATATTTGTGATTCATTGCACGTCTATCTGTCTGGCAGTAAAATGCGGAGGAATTATCTTCCGGCAATCAGATAAAAAGAAATAAAGGAGGAAATAATAATGTTTGGAAAAAAAGACGAACCAAAGCTTCCTGATAACGGTGCTGCAAGCGTCATAATGTATGACGGAACATCTCAGGATCTTGTTCACAAGCATAAGATCGAGAACTTCAATCTCGGAACTCAGCTTATCGTTCACGAAGCACAGGAGGCTGTATTTTTCCGTGACGGTATGGCTCTTGACCTTTTTGGTGCAGGAAGACATACTCTTGAAACACAGAATCTCCCGTTCTTTAACAGAGCGTTCCAGCTTCCTACAAATGCAGAAACTATTTTCCACGCTGAGGTTTACTTTGTAAACAAGGCAGTTCAGATGGGAATAAAATGGGGTACAGACTCAAAGATACGCTTCATTGAGCCTGAATCAGGACTTCCCATCGAAATCGGTGCCTGCGGTCAGTTCAGCCTGCTTGTAAATGATTCAAGAAAGCTTCTCATTAAGCTTGTTGGTACTGCTGACGGAATGTCTTATAGAGATGTGTCGTCCAACACCAAGGAATATGGTCCCGCAGTATCGAAGTTCAAGGCAATGATAATCACAAAGGTTAAGAGCAGTCTTGCCAAGATTATCAAGAGCTGTGATATCAATATCCTTGAAATTGATGAGCATCTTGAGGAAATTTCAGACGGTCTCCGAGTAAACATCAACGATACGCTTGATGATTACGGTCTTATAATGCCGGAATTCTACGTTGAGACAGTTATGACTCCCGATGATGACCCGAATTACAGACGTCTTAAACAGCAGCACGCTGATATGTTCCTGAAGATTCGTCAGGAGGAGATCCTCAAGGCTGAGGCTGAAAAGGCAAGAGAACGTATGGCTGTTGAGGCTGAAACAGAAGCTCAGCTCAAGGTTATTTCCGCTCAGGGTGAGGCTCAGGCACTTCGTCTGAAAGCCGCTGCTGAGGCTGAGGAAATGAGAATGAAAGGCTTTACATACCGTGAACAGACAGCTCGTGAGATTGGTGTTGAAGCTGCCAAGAATATGGGCGGAAGTGCCGGCGGAAGCGCAGTAGGCGATATCGCTGGTCTTGGAATCGCACTCGGCGCAATGAGCGGCGTTGTTGACATGACAAAGAACGTTATGAATCCGATGACAGGAGCAATTTCGGAATCTATAAATCCGGCACAGGCAGATTCATGGATGTGCTCGTGCGGAACAACCAACACAACAAAGTTCTGTGGCGGCTGCGGAAATCCCAAGCCACAGGCTGTAAGCCCTGATTCATGGGTATGCGGCTGCGGAACAAGCAATACAACAAAATTCTGCGGAAACTGCGGAAAGCCTAAGCCGGCAGACAGTGAATCATGGAAATGCACTGAATGCGGAACTGAAAACACAACTAAGTTCTGCGGCGGCTGCGGAAAGGCAAAACCGGAATCCGGTAAGTAAGGGAAGGGAGAATAATTATGAAAAATATTAGAACACAGGTTGTAGCCGTTCTGCTTATCGTGGCTGCGATTTTCTCGGCTGTAGTTTTTCTGGCACCCTTTGATAAATCCGAACCAACATTCTGGATTGGCTATATCGCAGAGCTTTTAGCAATTGCAGTTCAGATTCCCGTATTCAAGCTTGCATATCCTGTCGGAACTGACCTCAAAAGCAAGGTTCTCGGATATCCTCTGTTCAAGATAGGCGTTTCCTACCTTGTAGTGCAGACGATACTCAGTACAGTTCTTATTGTTCTCGGCGACGGCGGAAATCTTCCTGTATGGCTTGCTTGTCTCATCTGCATAGCGGTTTTTGGAATCGCAATGCTTTTCGGAATGTCTGCAAACATGGCAAGAACAGCTATCACAAATCTTGAAACAACAACTGCTATGAATACAGGCCTTATGAAGTCACTTGCACTCAGAGCAAATAATCTCACTAACAAGACAACTGATCCCGCACTTCAGTCAGAGCTTAAAAAGCTTGCAGAAAAGATCACATACAGCGATCCTGTAAGCAGTCCGGCAATTGCCGATGCAGAGTATAAGCTCTCAACACTGTTCGGACAGCTTGAATCAGCTGTTTGCTCCGCACAGTATGCCGGAATAAAGGAACTCTGCAAGTCAGTGAATATTGCACTCGACGACAGAAATACAGCTTGTAAGGCTTCAAAGTAATAAAGAAAGGGACGTTTCTGACGTCCCTTTAATTTGTAATAAAACGTATTCAATAAAAATCATGGTGGACGACCAATGGTCGTCCCTGCTGAATCTTCTGAAATATGAAACGGCAATCTGTAAAGATTGCCGTTAAGATTATCAGTTATTTTACTTCAACAGTCCAGCCGAAGGTGTCTTCGATCTTACCCCACTGGATACCAGTCATTGTATCATAGAGCATCTGTGAGATATTGCCGATTTTATTGCCGTTGATTTCCATAACCTTATCGCCCCATTTAAGGTGGCCAACAGGGGAGATTACAGCAGCAGTTCCTGTACCGAATACCTCATTAAGCTTGCCTGCATCGTAAGCGTCGGAGATTTCCTGAATAGAGATTCTTCTTTCAGAAACAGGAATTCCCTTGGACTTGCAGACATCAAGAGCAGATTTTCTTGTAATTCCGGGGAGGATGCTTCCCTGAAGTGCCGGAGTTACAACTTCGCCGTCGATAACGAAGAAGATATTCATAGCGCCGACTTCTTCGATGTACTTCTGCTCAACGCCGTCGAGCCAGAGAACCTGAGCGTAGTTCTGCTTGTGAGCCTCATCCTGACCGATAAGAGATGCAGCATAGTTTCCGCCTGTCTTAGCGAAGCCCATACCGCCTCTTACTGCACGGACATACTTGTTTTCAACGTAGATATCAACAGGATTGAGACCGCTTTCGTAGTAAGCGCCGGAGGGAGAAAGAATAATCATAAAGAGATAGTGATCGCCGGGCTTTACGCCGAGGAAGGGATCGCAAGCGAAGATGAAAGGTCTGATATAGAGGGATTCGCCGTCATTTGCGGGAACCCAGTCCTTTTCAATTTTAAGAAGTTCCATAAGGCACTCCATACCGAGTTCAACGGGAAGCTCAGGAATAACGAGTCTTCCGTTGGAGCTGTTGAGTCTCTTGAAGTTTTCCTCAGGACGGAAAAGCTGGATTTTGTTGTCAGCAGTTCTGTAAGCCTTGAGACCTTCGAAAACAGTCTGACCGTAGTGGAGACACATAGCGGCAGGGGAGATCTCAAAATTGCCGTAAGGTCTGATCTCAGGATCATGCCAGCCCTGACCTGCATCATAGGGCATTACGAGCATATAGTCGGTGAAGATGTGTCCGAAGCCGAGCTTATCGCCGGGCTGGGGCTTGTTTTTCAGTGTTTCTGTTTTTGTAAATTTGATTTCCATTTTATTCAACCTTCTTTAATTAAAATATGAATCAGTCGTTTACTGAGAAGTAATGCTTCTCATACAGTCTTTTGCAGACTATCATTGCAGCTGTAGTCAGACCAGCGGAGCATATAACTGCGGCTGATACAGCAATGAGGATTTTTCCTTTTTTCATAAGAAACTCCTTTACATAAACTATATTTTATTATAACATATTTATGGATAAATTTCTATAAAAATCCTGTTGTAATATATGACAAAATTTGTAGTTGATTTTTGTTTAATACGACCAGTTATTCGTCAAAAGCTCTTACTCTGAGTGTTGCGCCAAGCTTTTCTGCGATTTCTCTTGAAGCCATGATCTGTTCTTCGGGGATAACATCAACCACCGACATAACCACCTCAGAACTGCCGTTTTTCACGCAGTCAGCGGTAAATTTCTGCATAGCTTCAAAAGCGTTGTCGTACTTCGGACGTGTAACCTTCATGTATTCGTCTTTAGTTCCGGCATTGAGACTGACGGATATCACATCAATAACGGCACAGAGATCATCTGCGATAGAGCGGTTGTTGATGAGATCACCGAGTCCATTTGTATTGATTCTGAGGCGTGTACTGCCGGTGAGCTTCTTGCGGAGCCACTGTGCTGTTTCGAGAAGTACGTCAAGGCGGCATGTAGGTTCGCCGTAGCCGCAGAATACGATCTCGCTGTAAGAATCGAGATCACGGGCACTGAGATCAGCTATAATTTCCTCCATTGACGGTTCATGCTCCAGCCAGAGCGGATCAGAGCCATAAGCGCCGTCTGCGTGATTTCTTATGCAGAATGTACAAGCACACGGGCACTGATTTGTTATATTCAGATAAAGATTGTTTCCTACTTCATAGGATATTGTCATTGCTTTCATATTTTTTCTCCCTTATCAGTATAAATTCTTGGTACACGCTTGGAAATTCCACATACTACTTCATAGCCGATAGTTCCGTAAATTGAAGCAAGCTCGTCTGCGGTAATAGTTTCATTTCCGTCGGTACCTATAAGCGTAGCGATATCACCGGGACATACATCCGGTATATCGGTTACATCGATCATAAGCTGGTCCATGCATACTCTGCCGACGATTCTGCATCGTCTGCCGTGCACAAGTATTTCTCCCTTTGAGGAAAGCTGTCGTGAATAACCGTCCGCATAGCCGATAGTCACAGTAGCAACGCGCATTTCGCCTTCAGCCCTGAAAGTCCGTCCGTAGCTCACACAGCTTCCGGCTTCTATGGTCTTGACATGGGAAATAACGGCTTTAAGGGACATAACAGGCATAAGCCCGTCCGGAATATCAAGGCTGATATCGGGATGAAGTCCGTAAATTATAATTCCGGCGCGGGAAAGAGTGCTCTTTGAACTGTTTCTGTAACAGGTAGCGGCGCTGTTCATGAAATGGACGTGCGGAAGCTGTATTCCCGATTTTACAAGGCAGTCGTATGTATCGGTGATGAATTTTTCCTGCTTGTCGGTGTAGGCGATATTGTCAGGATCATCGCTGTCAGCAACGGCAAAATGAGTGTATATTCCTTCTGCCGAAAGCTTTTCAAGACGGCATATCTCAGCGATTTCCTCAGCGCACTGCTCCGGAGTTTCGTGTCGCAGACCGATTCTTCCCATACCGGTGTCGATTTTGATATGACAGCGGAGCTTTCCGGATATACAGGAGCAGAGTTCTTTTGCGTACTCAGCGGAGACTATTCCCTGAATGATATTGTATCGCAGAAGATCCTCAGCATATTCTGGAGGAGTATATCCGAGAATGAGTATCTCAGCGTCGGGACAGCATAGTCGTACCTCCACAGCCTCGTCGATGTTGGAAACGGCGAAATATTTTATTCCGCATTCTTTTTCAAGACAGTTTACGATCTTTTCGTATCCATGACCGTAAGCGTCAGCCTTGACAACAGCCATGATCTCGGTATCAGGGGAATTAAGCTTCTTAATGATGCTGATATTATTTTTCAGAGCACTCAGCGATATATCCGCCCATGCTCTGTGAAGATGTCTAGGTTCTGACATTGTTTTATCCTTTCTTTATTCTGAAAAACTTTTGGGCAATACCCTTGAAATGTATGTATTTTTATGTTATAATTATTCTCAGCAGTTTCTGATATAAACTATACTGCAAATTATATTATACCACAAATACGAAAATTTGCAATAGCTTCAGAAATTGTTCGGAGAAAATACAAAAATAAATCAATAGGAGATAACAGCCATGTCAAAGAAAAAAAGCGGACACATAGCAATACCCTTTCTTGCAACTCTCTTTATAGGACTTGTCATTATCGGCGGAGCAGCTATGATGCTGATAAAATATCTGAACAGGGAAGAACCTTTGAAGGAAGCTCCTGCAAAGGATGTCGAAACCGTAAGTGCGGAGGATGATCATACTGTACTGCTGATTCTTTCCACACCCGATAAGGAATGTAAATCTACGTTTATGCTTATGAGATCAATGCCGGAGGATAAGGAAATTCTGTTTGTTGGAATTCCTGCGAATACGATTGCTGTTATTGACGGAAAACAGCATAGTCTTGAAGGTTCTTTCAAGGAAGACGGCAAGGGGGCAAAGGCGGCAGAATTCGTTGAGGCTGTTATGGGAGTTCCGGTTGAACGATATATGACATTTAATTCAGAAGCGTTCAGACGTGTCTGCGATATGACAGGCTGTACCAAGCAGTATCCGGTAGATATACCTTTCGGCGGCTTTAAGGGTGATGGCTCCAGAGAAAATCTCAACAGTGAGCAGATGGAAACATATGTGACGTATTCAATGTTCCCCAACGGTGAGGCTGACCGTGCGTTCAAGGCTGCTGCTCTCATGCAGTACATGGTGAACGGAGCCGATGCTCAGGCGGTTGCAGATCATCTTGAAGCCAATTTTGATCAGATAATAAATCACAGCGGAATTTCCACAAATATTACAAGAGCTGATTACAGCAGACTTAAGCACGCTATAAAGTATCTGTTTGAATGTGCTGCTGAGTACAGAATACAGCCGGCTATGGCATATAAGCTTAACAGCGGAAAAGATGCTGGAAATGATTTTATTATCAGCGATGTACAGATAGCAGAACTGAAAAAAGAATACTTTTCAGAGGCGGAGTAAGCTATGAACGGGATTTTTGATACTCATGCCCACTATGCGGATGATGCTTTCAATGACGACAGAAAAAAGCTTCTTGAAACACTTCCGTCGCAGGGAATTGAACTTGTAATGCTTGCTTCGTCAGGAATTGACGATACAAAAATGAATTCGAAGCTTGCAGCACAATATGGATACATTTATGCTGCGGCAGGAGTTCATCCGGAAAACGAGAATAATTTTCCGGAAAATTATCTTGATATGATCCGTGATACGGTGAAAAATAATCCGAAGATAAAGGCGGTAGGGGAAATAGGTCTTGATTATCACTATGAGGGCTATGACCGTGACCGTCAGATAATGCTTTTTACACAGCAGCTTGAACTCGCTCAGGAGCTTGATCTGCCGGTTATCATACACAGCCGTGACGCATGGGATGATACAATGGATATCCTGAAAAAATATCGTCCCAGAGGTGTTGTGCACTGCTTCAGCGGTTCGGCAGAAATTGCGGCTGAGATACTTAAGCTCGGAATGTACATCGGATTTACCGGTGTTCTTACATTCAAGAATGCAAAGAAGGCGATCAGAGCACTGGAAGTAATTCCGGCTGACAGACTGCTTCTGGAAACCGACTGTCCGTATATGGCGCCTGTTCCGTTCAGGGGAAAACGCTGCGACAGCTCGATGATTCTCTATACAGCTGAAAAAATGGCTGAAATAAAGAGAGTCAGTACTCAGGAGATGATAGATATCGTCTGTGTGAACGGAAAAAAATTATTTGATATTAGTTGATTCATCAAGGTGGGATGCAAATGTACTATTGCTGTGGAATAACTGACAAGGGAATAATGCCTCACAACGAGGATGCACTGCTTATCGGAGAAAATGTTCTTACTGAGGGAAGCTTTTGTCAGGATATCAGCGAGCCGTTTATCGCAGCCGTTTCAGACGGCGTTTCGGGTGAGCTTGGCGGTGAGCTTGCTTCAAAAATGAGTCTTGAACTTATCCGTGATATGCACTACAGCGGAATAATACGTCTTGACATCCGGCTGCATGAGATACATAGACAGCTTGCGGAATACAGCCGTCAGAATCCGGAAAACCATAATATGCAGGCCACTCTATGCGGAATCGCCGTTGACGAAACAGGAGGGATTCTTTCCTTCAACGTGGGAGATTCAAGATTATACCGCATCCGTCAGGGACGTATCTCGCAGCTTTCGAGAGATCAGTCGCTGGTACAGCTTCTTTTCGAGGAGGGCGCTATCACTAATCAGCAGCGGCGTACTCACGTTCACAGAAATATTATCTTTCCGGCATTCGGAAATGTAAATACAGTTCCTAAGATAGACATTGTTTCGGTTGAAGGCGGAATGGAACACGGCGATGTTCTGCTGCTCTGTACCGACGGAATATCTGATTATCTTTCCACACTTGATATCGAGGAAATTATGGAACTGCCGAAGCCTCTGCCAAAACGTCTTGAAATGCTCAGGGATGAAGCTCTTGCAAGAGGCGGCAAGGATAATATTACCGCAATAGGAATTGTAAAATGCTGATATAAAGGATAAATTCAAACCGCACAAAGCTCGCTTTACGTCTTTGTGCGGTATTATTTTAAATTATGATTACAGATTAATTAAATTTTGTAATTTCCTCTTGAAAAAATAAATAAAATGATATATAATAAAAATGCAGAGTTATTTCTGCAGCTGATATAAGGGATTAATACTAACGAAAGGGGGAAATCTCATGTTTGAAGTATTGTTCTGGGCAATAGTTTTTGTGGCTTTTGTTGTGGCAGAGCTTGCAACTGTACAGCTTATATCTGTGTGGTTTGCGCTCGGCGCTCTCATTACGATGATCTTTACAGTTGTATTTGAGGGGACTACGCTGCTCTCACAGCTTGGTATATTCATACTTGTATCCGGAATTTTTCTGCTCGTTACATTTCCGTGGCTCAAAAAGAGACGTAATAAAGGTCATATTTCAACAAACCAAGAGCTTTACGTCGGCATGACTGCTACGGTCATTGAAGAAATCGACCGTGACAAGGGCACAGGACGTGTCAGACTCAGCGGTGTGGACTGGAATGCAGTTCCGCATGAGGAAGGTCAGATCATTCCTGCAGACAGCATAGTAGTCATCAAAAAGGTGACAGGTACAAGACTGTCAGTATCATTGAAAAAATAAAACAAATGTATAATCGGAGGTAAATATGGACATTATCGGAATTATTGTTGCAGCAGTTATAATTTTTCTGCTCATCGTTATTATCAGAAGCTTCAGGATCGTTCCTCAGGCTCATGTATTCGTAGTTGAAAGACTTGGTTCATTCCACGCTGAATGGGAAACAGGTATCCATGTTCTCGTACCATTCATCGACAGAATCGCCGGCAAGGTTTCACTTAAAGAAAAGGTTGTTGACTTCAAGCCGCAGCCTGTTATCACAAAGGATAACGTTACAATGCAGATAGATACAGTTGTATTCTATCAGGTTACAGATGCAAAGCAGTATATCTACGGTGTTGAAAGACCTCTCGCAGCTATCGAGAATCTTTCTGCTACAACACTTCGTAATATCATCGGTGAAATGGAACTTGACGCAACTCTTACTTCAAGAGATATCATCAATACAAAGATTACTTCGATCCTCGACCAGGCTACAGACCGCTGGGGTATCAAGGTAAATCGTGTGGAGCTCAAGAATATTCTTCCTCCTCGTGAGATTCAGGATGCAATGGAAAAGCAGATGAAGGCTGAACGTGAGCGTCGTGAGAAGATCCTTCAGGCAGAGGGTGACAAGAAGTCACAGATCCTCGTTGCAGAAGGTGAAAAGGAATCACAGATTCTTCGTGCTCAGGCTAAGAAGGAAGCACAGATCCTTGAAGCTGAAGCTCAGAAGCAGGCGATGATTCTCAGAGCTGATGCCGTAAGAGAACAGAAAATCCTTGAGGCTACCGGTGAAGCAAAGGCTATTGAAATGGTACAGCAGGCTCTTGCTGACAGTATCGTTAAGCTGAACAGCGCTAATCCTAATGAGAGAGTTATTCAGCTCAAGTCGCTTGAATCCTTCGCTAAGGCAGCTGACGGAAAGGCTACAAAGATTATCATTCCCAGCGAAATTCAGGGACTTGCTGGTCTTGCAGCCGGACTTAAAGGCATTATCGGAAACGATACTCCCGAACAGAAATAACATGACAAAAACAAAGCGTCGTTCAGATAAAAACGACGCTTTCATTTTTATTCTATTTTTTTTGCAAGGAACTGAGCGGCTGCGTTTATAAGGCTTTTTTGCAAGTCGGTGATTTCTCTGCATTTTTCTGTACTGAGGAACACAACAGCACCGGAGACATCGCCGGCAGTTATGATAGGAACAGCCGCAATAGCTGTATGCTTTGAGCCTTCAGCGGGAAAGAAATTATTGCTGTCGCCATTGGGGCAGAAATACTGTCCGCGGCTTTCCATAAGTTCTTCCAGCTGACCGGTAACACGTCTTTCAAGAAGCTCTTTTTTGGGAACACCAGAGCTTGCTACTGCATGATCCTTGTCGAATATCACAACGGGACATCCGGCAATTTTGTTCATAATATCTGCTACATAGCAAGCGTTTTCGCTCATTTCGTTTATAGCAGAATATTTCTTGAAGATTACCTCGCCGTCGTTGTTTGTGTATATTTCAAGGGGGTCGCCCTCACGGATACGCATAGTACGTCGGATTTCTTTCGGGATTACAACACGACCAAGGTCGTCGATTCTTCTTACAATACCAGTTGCTTTCATAGTTAACCTCCGCAATATAAATTTGATTGCGGTGTTATTATTTGCCGATTAAGCTGAAATATTCCATATAATAATATCCAAATTTTTCTTAAATAATGATTCGGGTAGACTCTGGGTAAAGCTGCTCAGAGATTTTCAAATGATGGATAATCAGTCAGTTAAATTGGGATTTAGCGAACTTATTTGGCATTCTTATACGAAATCAAAATATGAGTTGGCGCAAATAATATTGCTGCAATAATCAGCAATATTGACCTGTTCATGATGCCACTAAACAGAAATACTACTGACGGAATTATGGAAAGGGCTAAGGCTCTAAAATGATTGTTTTTCTTCCAGAAAATAACCCATATAGCACAATAAAGGGAAATTAGCAGAGCATCAATGATGAGATAAATTACAAATGCTTCGTCCGACCACCAGCCAAACCAAGTTCCTGGAATATTGAAAATCATAAATCCAAAGCAACCAAATCTTCCGATTTGTTCAATAATCTCGATTGCTTTGTTGTTCCAACTGTTTTCAAAACCATCTTTACATTTAACTGCAAAAACAATGTTCGGAATCATAATAACAACTATGAAAACCAAACCAAATACATTAAAACACTCCATAAGTATATCTCCACAAATTCTTATTTTTCATCCTCTTTCCAATGTGAAACATCCGGCAGTTCGTTTCTTATTTGTCCGGTCTCGTCCCTGAATACTCCAAAGGAGTAGGAATCATATGCCGGATCCCATGAACTGAAATAATTGCATATGCTTTCAGCGAGTACAAGTATCATGGATAATGCCTGATTATGCGTGTAGCCGTACATAATAGTTTCGCCTTCTGCAAGGTCAACGCTTACCCTCCATACAAGACCAAGCCTGTCAAGCCTGTCGATAACATACTGTACTTTCTCAACAGGTATATTCAGCCGTTGAGATATTACAGCCGCAGAATGCATTTTGTTGCGTCTGCCGCTTCCGAAATAGCTCACGATACGGATAGCTTCTTCATCTGCAAGGGTATAAAGCAGACGAGCCATATTTTTAGGATTGGTAAAATAGCTGTTTACACCGTTTTCAGGATTTTCAAGGTAAACAAAATAGCGCAGATCAGAGTTAAGACGTGCGATAGATATTTCATGATCGGTTTTTACTCCGGCATAAGTTTCACTGTCGTAATCCTTGTGCATATGTCCGGCAGAATGGAACGACGGATTATAGGCATATATAGCCGAATAAAACATCTGCATCATCAGCTCGGGACGCTTTTCCGGAGCTGTTGACTGTACATAATCGTGTATGAGCTGAAGAATATCAGTTTCTGCGTCGTTGTTTTTTTCACCAAAGAGCGCATCTATGGAAGTATTCAGCGCTTTTGCCAGTTTCGGAAGCAATTGCGTATCAGGATAGCTTGAGTTTTCCCATTTTGATACAGCCTGAGATGAGACATTCAGCCGCTGAGCGAGCATATCCTGAGTGAGTCCCAGTTCCTTTCGGCGTTTTACAAGATTGGTGCTGAAAAGGTTCTTTTTATCCATAATTTTTATCTCCGGAAAATGTAATGTGTGTTATGTGCTGCTTAGTGTAATTATACCATAATTCGAAAGAATTTTCAATAGTTATTGGTAAAAATAAATGTTGGAGCACAACCAATCGTTGATTTTGTGTACTGTAGGTTGAATATAATTAAAAATAATTCGATTGTACTCTACTTCAGGTGGTGATATAATAAAAGCATAGAAAATGGTCGTATGTTCCAAATCAATGAAAAAGAGGGTTTTATTATGAAGAAAAAAACAATTACATTTGCAATGGCACTAACTTTTATGTCACAGTTTACGCTGTTTCCTGTCCATGCTGAAAATAACATGATATATGAAGCTGAGGACGCCGCTATGACAGGTACTCTTGAAAACATTTCCGAATCCGGCGCTTCAGGCGGAAAGGTAGTAGGAAAATTTTCTGAAAGCGATGATGTTCTGACATTTACCGTCGACATTCCGGCAAACGGCTCATATGATCTCATTTTCAATTCAATGGGATATGGCGGAGATAAGACAAATAAGGTGTCCATAGACGGCGAATATGTCGGAACATTTGTCACAAAGGCTGATGAATACAACGATGCTGTTCTCAGTAAGGTGATTCTTACAGCCGGAAAACATGAAGTTTCAATTACTAAATCATGGGGATGGATTGCAGTGGATTATCTTAAAGTTCAGCCAGCTGAAGCAATTCCGGAATCTGCATATCAGGTAAGCGATACATTATCAGATAAGGACGCAACAGCTGAGACAAAGGCTCTTTTCTCCTATTTATGCAAGGGCTATGGAGAACAGGTACTTTCCGGTCAGGTTGCAGATGAAGGTCTGCAGAGCGATGAGTTCAAGGCTATATATGACGTTACCGGCAAGAAACCTGCTATCCTTGGTCTTGATATGATGGATTATACTCCCTCCAGAAATGCTCTCGGAGCAAAGCTTTCTGAAGCGGTTGATCGTGCTATAGACTTTCATGAGGAAAACGGCATCATAACATTCTGCTGGCATTGGAATGCTCCAGGCAGCTATATCAAGAGCGGAACAGATGAGGAAAACGGAAATCCACGCTGGTGGGGCGGTTTCTACACAAGAAATTCTACTTTCGATATAGAAGCAGTTATGAATGGTACTGATCCTGAAGGTAAGGAATATCTTGACAAAGATATTGAGGGGATTGCAAAGCAGCTCAACCGTTTGCAGGAAGCTGGTGTTCCTGTTCTCTGGAGACCGCTTCATGAAGCATCCGGCGGATGGTTCTGGTGGGGCGCAAAGGGCGCAGACGCATACAAAAAGCTTTACAAGTATCTCTACGATCAGCTGACAAATAAATACGGCTGTCATAACCTTATCTGGGTATGGAACGGTCAGAATCCCGACTGGTATCCCGGTGATGAGTATGTGGATATCATCGGTGAGGATCTCTACCTTGACAAGCATGTATACTCAGCAAGTGCAGCAAAATTCTCTGAGATACTGGAATATTCCGGCGGAAAAAAGATGATTGCCCTTACAGAAAACGGTGTTGTTTTCGATATCGACAATGTAATTGCTGCCGGCACAAAATGGGCATGGTTCAACACATGGAACAAGAGCTTTATCACCAAGAATGGTGAATTTTCCGATGAATACACAGAGGCACATATTCTGAAGAAAACATATCAGAGCGAATATGTAATTACTCTTGATGAGCTTCCGGACTGGGATACATATACTCCCGGAAATACAGATCCTATCCCTCCTGTTGAAGAGGAGCGTATCTGGGGTGACGCTAACTGTGATGGAAAGGTTCTTCTGAACGACGCTGTTCTTATTATGCAGTCTCTCGGAAATCCTGATGTGTTCGGCGAAAACGGCAGCGATACAAGCCACATCACCGCAGAGGGCATGAAAAACGCTGACGTTTATGATAACGGAAGCGGTATCACAAATCAGGATGCGCTTCAGATTCAGAGTTACCTGCTTAATATGGTAGAAACTCTTGAACCTGACAAAAAGTAATAAAATTTCGGACGGCTTTCATGCCGTCCATTTTTTTGCAATCTTAAAGCAATCAACATCGCTGCTGGTGCTATACTAAAAAAGTAGACAAAAAAGGTATAATAGAATAAAACGTCAGGAGGAAAAAAGTTTGAAAAATAATCCTCTCGTTTTTTTGTGGTATGCATAAACGAAAACGCTCTCCATCAAGGCGTATGGAGAGCGAATTTTTTGATATTAATTTTTATAGCGCTGACTGAAGTTTATCATGCTTCTTTATAGATAGAGCCGTCCTCAATGCTGTTGAGAATACCTGAGCATATCTGTGTCCACTGTGCAACTTCATTCTCGTCGTAAGAAATCACCTTTTTAGCCCATGTTGAACAGTGAGCGCAGGCGTTAGGAGCTGTCTTGCCGTTTTCAAGGATATCATTAACACATAGCGATTCTGAACATTTGTTGTTTTTTATGAAGTGTTCGAGGAATCCGTCAAGCTTCTTGTTATCAACATAAAGCTTGGGAAGATGCATAGTTCTTCCGTAAGCCATCATTGCTTCGGGCTTAAGCATATCCATCCATCTCATATTAGGGATGCCCTTAGGAGGGCCACCAGCACCAACGGGAGCACCTTCAGCATTTGCCTGATCGGGACGTGTAGCGATAGTTTTAGCCTGTGGCCAGTTGACGATATCGAGAAGATTTCCGTCGTAAGACTCTTCCATGTAGCTCTTAATTACATTGTGGAGGAAGTCTGTTGTTCTTGTTCTGTCGATCAGCTTGATAGAGAAATTTTTGTTGCCTGTTTCCTCCGCAAGTTCACGGTAGTAGTGTACATCCTCAGGACGGATGAACTCAGCTGTAAGGATAGCAGCGGGCTGGGTTATCTTCTTATAAGCACAGTTAATAAGCGAATAGTCCATTGAGAATTTCTCTGGATCGGAGTGACCAACGAAGCATCCGTGTGCAAGGCGGAAAGGACATTCTCTGAGGCAGAGATTGTTAGCTATTACACGGAGGTGGAGGTCTGTATCTTTATACTGTGTGAGAAGCTGTCTGAGAAGATTAAATCTTCTGTTGAAGCTATGATCAAGAGTGATTTCGTCAACGCCCCAGTTTCTCCAGTACTCAATATGCTGTATAGTAGTGGGGTAAGCGTAAAGACCGAGTGTTACGAAAGCGTCCTTGAATTCTCTTTTTATGTACTTGATAAGGATAGGTGAATTAAGAGTAAATGCTCTGATACCCATATCATACATTGTGTGGATGAATGTACGGATCTTCTTGCCTACTACAGGATCAAGCTCATTCTGATCCATAGAGAGAGGATTGATGAGGTAGTTGAAAGTTATGTCGCGCTTCTGACATTCTTTTACATAGTCGGCAAACTGATCTAATGTGAAATCAGGGATAGTTGAAGCAGTACGTCCCCCTGGAAGACCATCGTGCTTCAGCTTGCCGAAAAAGCTTGTTATAGAGTGCTTTTTGTCGTACTGATCGACAAAATCAAAGAGCTTGTAATCAAAATTACAGCCCAGATCGAAAGAAATAGAATCTGTGTTCAAAATAATTCCCCTTTGCAATAAGTATATTTGTATTCGAATTATACAAACATTAATATTATATCCTTTTTATACAGAACTGTCAATGATTTCTGAATAGATTATTTCTTAGTAATTACTTTGAATTTTATCTAAAACTGCTAAGGTATTGAACTTCTTTCTCATGTTGTACCGGATTTCTTTACAGATAACTATGACCACCCGATTTTTGAATGTGGAGTTCAGCTTGTTGATATGGTTTATCTGCGGAAAGAACTATAATGAAAACTGTGTTTGACTGTGCGGAGACACTGAATGTAATGAGGACGCCCAATAGTCGCCCTTTTTGATTCGCAGCTGTGGTGTTGGTATAAATTTGATGTGAACCTACATTTGCAATATAAAACAAATCTGTTGTTGCATTTTTTCTGTATTTGTGGTATAATAAGATGTTACATAAAAATATTAAAGATCAGGAGCAGAAAAATGCCAGTTTATCTCGATAACGCCGCAACAACTAAGCCCTGCGCTCCGGCAGTTGACGCCGCTGTTGCCGCTATGACCGAAAATTTCGGAAATCCCTCGTCTTTGCACCGTGCCGGTCTTGACGCTCAGCTCGTTGTAGACCGTGCAAGAAAAATAATCGCAGATTCTATCGGAGCGTCTTCCGAAAACATTATATTCACCTCCGGCGCAACCGAAAGCAACAACCTCGCTCTGCGCGGAGTATCCGCTGCATACGGTAGAAAACGCCGAAAAATCGTTGTTTCCGCCGTTGAGCACGCTTCCGTTGACGAGACTGTCTCTGCACTTGAAAAATCTGGTTTCGAGATCGTCAGGATAGCGCCTCGTGAGGATGGAAAAATTTATGCCGCAGATTTCCTTGCCGCCTGCGATGAAAATACTTGTCTTTTGAGCATGATGCTCGTCAACAATGAGACAGGATATATACTTCCTGTAAAGGAAACTTTTTCTGCAGTTAAGAGGAAATTTCCGGAAATCGTTACGCACTGCGATTGCGTTCAGGGCTATATGAAGCTTCCTGTGAGAGTCAGTGCACTCTGTGCAGACCTTGTGTCCATGAGCGGTCATAAAATACACGGAGTAAAGGGAGCAGGAGCGCTCTACATAAAAAAAGGAATCAGAGTTCTGCCCATTGTTACAGGAGGAAAACAGGAAAAGGGAATCCGTTCCGGAACAGAAAGCGTTCCGATGATAGCCGCATTCGCCGCAGCAGCAGAAGCTCTTGCGCCAACTATCGCTCAGCGAAGCGAACGAGCCTCGGAATTGAAAAAATATCTCCTCAGTCGGCTGTCGGAAATATCGAAGATCAGTGTGAATTCGCCGGATGACGGTTCACCGTACATTATTAATATATCGGCTGAGGGAAAGCGCTCAGAGATAATGCTGCACTTTCTCGAAAGCCGTGAGATCTACGTTTCAAGCGGTTCTGCTTGCTCAAAAGGCGTGCAGAGCGGAGTTCTCGGAATGTTTGGGATAACCGGCAAAAGAGCCGACAGCGCCCTGAGAATCAGCATAACAGCTGAGACGACTGAAAATGAGCTTGACCTGTTCGTTTCGGCACTCAGCGAAGGTCTTGAAAAATTAAGAGGATGAAAGGATAATCGCAATGAAGGAAGTTGTACTCGCAAAATACGGAGAAATGGCTCTGAAAGGGCTTAACAAGCGTACCTTTGAGGATATGCTCACAAAAAATATCAAGCGCAGACTCAGACCCCTCGGAAGCTTCACGCTGACAAGAGCGCAGTCCACGCTGTATATCACTCCCGACGACGAAAATTCTGATCTTTCGGAGGTTATCGACGCTGTCGGAAAGATTTTCGGAATCGCCGCATACTGCCGTGCCTGCGTGTGTGAGAAGGATTTCGCTGATATCGCTGAAAAGAGCGTTGAATATCTTGATGAAATTCTCACCGGTGCAAGAACTTTTAAGGTCAACGCAAAGCGAGCAGACAAGGCATTCCCCATGAAATCGCCCGAAATCTGCATGGAACTCGGCGGAATCATTCTTGAAAAATTTCCGCATCTGACTGTTGATGTGAAGAATCCTGAGGTGACGGTCACTGTTGAGATCCGTGACACAAACGCTTACGTTCACGGCGAGAACCTCAAGGGCGCAGGCGGACTTCCTGTCGGAAGCAGCGGAAAGGCTATGCTTCTTCTTTCCGGCGGAATCGACAGTCCTGTTGCCGGCTGGATGATGGCAAAAAGAGGCGTTCACATTGAGGCTATCCACTATGTAAGCCCTCCGTACACCTCCGATCGTGCACGCCTTAAGGTTGAGACTCTCTGCGAAAAAATGACTCCATACTGCGGCGGAATCGCTTTCTATTGTGTTCCTTTTACTGAGATTCAGGAGGCTATCAGGGACAACTGTCCTGAGGAGTTCTTTACTATTATAATGAGACGTCTTATGATGGAGATCGCCCAGCGAATCGCAGCAAAAGACAACTGCCTTGCGCTCATTACAGGCGAGAGCGTGGGACAGGTTGCAAGTCAGACGATGGCGGCTATTGCTTGCACTGACGCTGTGTGCAGAATTCCCGTATTCCGTCCACTCGTTGGAATGGATAAGACGGAGATTATTGAAATTTCTCGAAAAATAGATACTTTCGAGACATCTGTCCTTCCTTATGAGGATTGCTGTACGGTATTCACACCCAAGCATCCCAAGGTAAGACCTCAACTTTCCGATGTTGAGAAGGCACAGAACAGCTTTGATTTTGAGTCGCTTATTCAGAAGGCAATAGAGGAAACGGAACTTAAAACATTTAATGCATAATGGCACCAGCGGTTTTAATTCGGAATTCGTAATGCGTAATTATGGTTTCCCTTCGGGACGGATTGAAAATTTTATTACCGCTGGAAATAAAAAATGACCAACTATAGGGGAAGGCGTTCACGACGTCCCACAAATAATTTACGAATCATCACGGGCGAACATAGGGGTTCGTCTCTGTAATATTATCGTCATTTTGTACAAAGAACAGAGGTTTTCAACAATGTCTGATATGTATATTTATGAATACACCGCCGAAAATCTTGACAAATTGGTTACAAATGTAGTAGAATTACTATTATATAGAGGCGTATCCATTTCTACGGCAGAAAGTTGCACGGGCGGTCTTATTTCGGAGCTGATAACTGCTGTGTCCGGTGCATCGGAGATATTTCAGTTAGGAATCTGCACCTACTCGGAACAGATGAAAACACGATTTCTCGGCGTTTCGCCCGATATTCTGCAAAAATATGGCGTTGTCAGTCACGAGACTGCTCTCGCGATGGTTTCCGGACTTAAAAAAATTTCCGGCGCTGATATCTGCGTTTCTGTGACAGGCATTGCTGGTCCAAGCGGCGGAACTCCCGAAAAACCTGTGGGAACTGTCTTTATCGGCTTCGATATCTTCGGCAGACAGACAGCATCTCAACTTCCATTCAGAAAAATCACGGATTTAAGCCGTTCCGGCATACGCATGGCGGCGGCTTTCCATATATTTGAAACGATCAAAAATTCACTTACGGAGGCGCAGTTACCGGAATGAATGAATTAAACGGCGGTTCTGAGGAAATCAGCAGAGCCGATAAAATCAATAGAATAAAAAATTCCATACGTCCGGAAAATACCGTGCCGGAGACTCCGCAGGCTCCTGCGGCATCCGACTGGGAGCAGAATATTGCCCGGATTTTAGAGAAAAAATCGCAGGAACCCCAGAATTCCGGCGGAAATACAGCGGAAAGTATTCTTGCCGAGCTGTATGGTGAGGAGATCGTTCAGCATACACCCGAGCCGGAAGTAATTCCCGAGCCTGAACCGGAGATTCTCCCCGAACCTGAGCCGGAAGTAATCCCCGAACCTGAGCCGGAAGTCCTCCCCGAACCTGAGCCGGAAGTCCTTCCCGAAGAAACGACATCCGCAGCGATGGCTGAGGAAGTTTTCAGCAAGAATAAAAACGAAAAAAAGAAGAAAAAAGAAAAGAATCTCACAGAGGTCACTCCTAAAAAGAAAAAGAAGAAAAAGACATTTAAACAGCGATTTTTAGGGCTGTTTCCGCAGAAGGGCGACAGTGTTCCGGAAATTATACGAAAGATTGTTTTTCTTATCTCGATAATTGCAATTGTGGTTTGCGGTTATCTCGTGGGTGACTATTACTTCGAACTGTGGCAGAGCAAAAAGGTCACTGAGGAGGTCAGCAACCTCTACTGGACTTACGAAACGACCGAACCAGCAACAGGAGAGGAGCATCCTTCCTTAGAACCGGTCGAGGAGGGCAGGGTGAAGCCTGTTTACAAGCTGCTGCCAGGTGCAAAGAAGCTCCTTGATATGAACAAGGATGTTATCGGCTATATCAAGATCGACGGCACACCCGTTGACAACGTCGTGCTCAGGGGTGAGGACAATTTCGTCTACCTCGACAAGAAGATAAACGGCGATGAGAACAGAGCCGGAGAGCTTTTCCTTGACTGGCGAAACCACTTCGATGACGTGGATGAGGAGGGACACCTCAAGGTCGCTAATTCGCAGAATCTCGTTATCTACGGTCATGCGATGAAGGACGAGAGTATGTTCGGATCGCTCATAAAATACCGCACCACTGACGGCTATTACAGCGATCATCCGGTGATCTACCTCAACTCGAACTACAGCCACTATACCTATAAGATCTTCTCTGTTTTCATTCTTGACGCTGAGGACAAGAGCGAGACGAAATTCGACTGCTGGAACAAGTTCAATTTCCAGAACGAAATAGATTTCTACAACTTCGTAAATGAAGCCAAAAGACGTAATATCCGTACAAACGATGTCGATGTGAAGTACGGCGATCAGCTTCTTACGCTGTCGACCTGCGATACCTACCTCGGCGACAGAGGTCGTCTTATTATCATGGCTCGCCGTGTAAGAGAGGGCGAGGACGCTTTTGAGGGAACTCAGAACAGCACGCTGAATCCCAATATCAAGTGGCCGACTATGTACTACAACTCAAAATCCGGCAAGTATGATCCCGAGGATTTTGTACCGTATAACGCTCCGGCAAAGGAGGAAAAGCCGAAGTCTGAAGCGACAACGACTGTTCCAAAGTCAACAGCTGAGCCGGAAACAAAGGCATCCACAGGAGTGTGATATCACATGGACAATAAAATAAAGATTACGGCTGCTGCTATTGCTGCTGCGGCTGCTGTCGGTGCTGGAGTTTTAGTTTTTACGCTTAACAAGGACGGAAGCGATACCCCGACGGTAAGCTCATCTCAGGACGCCACGGAGGCTCCGACGCCGCCGCCGACAACGGAATTTGTTCTGCCGGATGACTGGTCGGAGAATGTGGATTACGTTCCGTCCGATCACGGAATAACACCAAAGGCAAGAGCACTCAGCAAGGTCAATGCCGATTATATCGCATGGATGAAGATAGACGGTACTCCGGTAGATAACCCGATTTTGCTTGATCCCGGCGAAATACAGGCAAATGACACATATCACGGAGCTGAAAATGCCGGCGAGATATACTATTACCTCTACCGTAATCTCAACAAGGATTATGAATTTGCCGGTTCAATCTTCATGGATTACCGCAATGTTCTCAACTCAAATGACGATGAGCAATCGGAAAATATCATTCTCCACGGACACGATATGCTCAACGAGACAATGTTTGGTTCGTTCAGAAGATACCGCAATGAACCGGGATTCTACGATAAGGCTTCGTACATTGAGCTCGAATCAAAATACGACAAGCAGGATTACGTTATCTTCGCATATCTCCCCACAAATGGCGAGTATGAGGACGGTGGCTTTAATTACTGGGATATGTGTGAGCTTGACACTAAGGAAGCTTTCGACGCATATGTAAAGACCTGTAAGGACGGCGCTCTGTTTGATACGGGAATCGACGTTCAGTTCGGCGACAGGCTTATTACGATGTCCACCTGCTACAATAATCAGGCGGAAATGCGCTTTATCGTCGTGGCAAGAAGTCTCAGAGAAGGCGAGACGATCAGCGATGTTTCGAGTATTGCGCATACAAAGGAATGGCTTGACGCACAAAAGGCTATCGCAGAAGCAGAAGCCGCAAGTAAGGCACAGGCGGAATCGTCTGCTGCCGCAACCTGATATATTAGGTGATATTATGAAAAAAAGACAATCCCTGAAAAGTGCTGCCGCTGTTGTGACTGGACTTATCGTTCTGACGGGAACGGTTTCCCTTATCGGCTACGCGGCCAGTCAGGAACCTTCGGCAACGACGGCTGAAATAAGCACGTCTGAGAGTAGTTCGGCAGCTTCTTCGGAAACTTCGGCTGCTGAGGAAACTACAACTGTAACTGAGGAAATTCCGGCAGATGAAGTAAACTGGACAAAGGCTGATATTTCCGCTTACGATACCAGTCTGTCACTCGTCAGCTACGAGGAGACAACTCCTGAAATGCTCGCAACTGTCGGAGTGAAAACAGCATCAGAAGACGACGATCCACTAACTGAGGAGGAGTTCGCCGCTATGACTGAAAGACGCCGGAAAATCAAGAAGCTCTCTCCGTCGCTTACACGAAAGGGCAGCGACGCTGAACCGACAGCTGTCGAGCTTTATCTTTCCGGAAAGCCGGTCGGTGAAATTCCGCCTGCACAGGGCGTTCACGCTGAGGGACAGCCGGGAGATTTCACGTTCATCACATACGGTTGGGGACACGGCGTAGGTCTCAGCCAGAACGGCGCAAATTTCTACGCAACTTACAGCGGATGGACTTATCAGGATATCCTTTTCCACTACTATCCGGGAACCTTCCTGATGAATACCGGTCTGACCGACTATGAAGAGCTTACTGTCCGCCACCAGCCCTATGGCGAGGATACGCTTGATCTCGTTTCACAGATAGTCTACAACGAGGTCGGAGGATCTATGGCTTATGAGGCTATCAAGGCTCAGGCAGTAGCTGTCTATACATATATTAAATATAACGGCGATGATTCCAACGATCTTCGTCCTAAGGCTAATCCGCCGCAGATCGTCATTGACGCCTGCGCTGAGGTTCTTGGAGAAGCTCTGTTCTACGACGGAGACTATGCTCTTACGATGTTCTACGCATCAAGCGGAGGATGTACTGCTAACTGCTATGAGATATTCTATCAGGATCTCCCGTATCTGACGTGCGTGCCAAGCGACTATGACGGCGCATATGATCCGCATTTCGGTACTGTAACATATATCAGCTCCAGATTCATGAAAAGTAAGATTGAAGCAGCATATGGAATTGAGCTTTCTGACGATCCTTCAAACTGGATACAGCCGATCTATTCACAGGATACAGGCTATATAACTGATGTACTCATTGACGGACAGAAGTACGTCAAGGGATATGAATTCTCACTTGCAATGGGACTAAAATCATGCAAGTTTGATCTGTTCTATACTCCGCCGGAGGATGAGGAGGGAGGACTTCTTGGTGAAGCTCCCATGCCGGATGTACCTATGCCGGACGTTCCGGTGTCGGGAATACTGCCGGATATTCAGATACCTACCGAGGAGCCGACAGAGGAGCCGACAGAGGAAGTTACTGAGGATCTGACACAGGATCCCACAGAAGAACCATCTGAAGGAACCACAGAAATCCCTGTGGAACCGATAACCTCCGGAGATGCTGCAGAGCCACCCACTGAGGAGCCAGCGACATCCGGAGCAGTAACGGAGACGTCAGTCGCCAGCAACTGAACATTTAGGGCGACCACAAGGTCGCCCTTTTTAATGCATATTTAATGTAACGGTATAGCATTTTCGATTCGTCACGCAAAGGATATCATAATTATGTATTAAATGTTTCGTTTATATAAGTGGTTTTGTTTAGAATTGCCAAAAAACAAAATTTGATAATGTTCAGCATTGTGCAAAAATACATCTTGTAAAATGCTTTGTAAAGAGTTATAATATTTATGTGGTGAAAAATGGTGATTAGTTGGGAAGTTTTCCAACTTTTTGGTGAAACATTCCACATAAGATTTTGACGAAAGCGAGGCGAAGGTCATGGCAGATCCGCTGTGCGGTACTTATTATCCCAGTATTGATCAGAAGGGGCGCATGAGTTTCCCTACAAAGCTTCGTGAGATTCTCGGTCCGGAGTTCTATCTCTGTGCCGGTCATGACGATCACTATATCGCCGTTTACTCCCCTGAGGAATTTCAGGTGTACAGAAGCAAGCTCTTTTCCATTAAAGGCAAAGCCGGCAGCGATGTTCGCCGTCTGCTGCTCTCCTGCGCCGATAAACAGGTGCCGGACAAGCAGGGAAGAATCCTTATTACCCAGACTCTCAGAGATCATGCGGAAATAGGTTCTGAGGATGACGTTGTTGTTATCGGTTCTGAAAACAGGGCTGAAATTTGGAACAGGGCAAAGTGGGAGGAATTCAGCAGCAGTCTGAAGATAGAAGATATCGCAGATGTGCTGGCAGACCTCGTCCTTTGATAAGATTTTTGACATCCGGCGTGCTTACAGTCAGGCCCGTGAAAAAACGGTGTGCTTAGAGATACTGCAGGCCCGGATAAAAGGAGTAAGGAAAAATGGAATTTACCCATGTTCCCGTGCTTGCAGCAGAATGCATGGAGGGGCTTGATATCAAGCCGGATGGTATCTATATCGACGGTACAGCCGGCGGCGGAGGTCATTCGTTTCTCATTGCATCCCGACTGAGCGAAAAGGGAAGGCTTATCTCACTTGACCGTGACCCCGATGCAATAGCCGCTGCTTCAAAAAGGCTTGAAGGCTTTAGCAACGCACAGGTCATTCACAGTAATTACTCACAGCTGCGTGAGGTGCTCGATGAGCTTGGAATTGACGCCGTTGACGGTATCCTTATGGATCTCGGAGTGTCGTCCTATCAGCTAGACGAGGGAAGCAGAGGCTTCTCCTATCACCTTGACGCTCCCCTTGATATGCGTATGAGCAAGGAGGGGATCAGTGCTGCGGATATTGTTAATACATATTCCGAGCAAGAGCTGGCAAGAATAATCTTTGAATACGGCGAGGAAAAATTCTCGCGCCGTATTGCAGCAAACATTGTGAAGGAACGTGCTGTGTGTCCTATAGAAACGACGTCACAGCTCGCAGATCTGATAAGGCTCAGCGTTCCTCAGAAGGCAAGACGTGAAAAAAATCCATGCAAAAAGACCTTTCAGGCAATAAGAATCGCAGTAAACGGAGAGTTTGAGCACCTTTCACAGGGACTCGACAGCGCATTCGCAAGCCTTAAGGCAGGAGGCAGACTTGCAGTCATAACCTTTCACTCGCTTGAGGACAGACTCGTCAAGCAGAGATTCGCAGGATGGTGCAGGGGATGTATATGCCCTCCGGATTTTCCCCAGTGTGTATGCGGACGCAAGCCGCAGGGAATTCTTGTGAATAGAAAGCCCATAGAGGCTAACGAAAAAGAACTGGAAAGCAACAACAGAAGCAGAAGCGCAAAGCTCAGAGTAATAGAAAGGAGTGCGGAAGCTGATGGCTGATAATTTCGCTTATTTATTTGATGACGATTACAGCTATGACTACAGCTACGACTTCTCCGGTGAGCCGGATCCTTTCAGCGATGAAGCGTCACTTCCGGAACAGCCGGATTCTGAAACGGAATCAGAAAAAAATGAAAAGCCCGTTCTCAGATACAGACGCACCGAGGCAAAAAAAGGCTCGGTAATCAGAATCGTTTTTCTTTCGCTGCTTGCTGTGGCACTTCTCGGCTCGGTCATCTACTCCCTTGACAGAAGAAATACCATGTACAACAAGGTGGCTTCATTAAACGACAAGCTGGAGCTGACAGAAGCTGAAAATGTAAGGCTGCAGTCTGAGCTTGAAAGCAGAATGTCTGCAAAAAACGTCGAAGAATATGCGGAAAATGTTCTCGGTATGCAGAAGATTGATCCTTCTCAGATCGAATTCATTAAGATACAAACAGGTGACGTGGTAATTATTCCGGAGCAGAAAAAATCCTTTTTCGATAAAATCGGGGATTTTTTTGAGAAATGTGCGGAATATTTCAAAGGGTAGTACAAATATAAATAATAAAGGTAACAACGCACAAATCCGATTGACGGATTTTGTGAGATGCTGCCACAGGCTGCCCGTACTTAATTAATGATACTATCGGCAGAAATGCCGGAGTTATATGTAGGACACGGAGATACAGCGAGTGGTCGGAATAAGGAATCACCCTCCCAGATAGGCGTCTGGGAGGCGGTTCCACGCTTGAACAGCGATAGATCTTTCGTCGTATCAGATGAAAAGGACGTCTATAGATGTTCAGAGGCGGGGCGAATTTCTTACCCTGCCTTATTCTATTTATGTCCGTATAAAGCAGGAGGTTTTTATGGCAAATTATAATCTTTCGTTTTCAATGAGATTCAGGACGAAGTTCGTCATGACGGCGGTATTTTTTGTCCTGTTCGCCGCTATCGCTGCGAATTTCTTCAAGATATCAGTTGTGAACAACAAAAAATATCAGGCAATGGCTAACAGTCAGCACTTCGGCTCGATAACGATATCCGCCCACAGAGGTACTATCTTCGACGCTAAGGGAAATGCTCTTGCCAAGAGTGCGACTGTGTATAAGGTCTATCTCGATCCCTCAATGTTCAAAACAGAGCTTGAAGAACTTCAGAAGCGTATTGACAAGCGAAATAATGATAAGAAAAACGGCGACTACAAGCCGGAATATGATGATAACGGCGTGGAAAAAAATGCTCTGCCGGAATCAGCATATGCATTTACTGAGGAAACAGTTGCTTTTCTTGCTGAAAAGCTTAAAATAGAACCGGATAAGGTGCGCAAGGCTATGGAGGAGGATACGCAGTACAGCGTTCTGCAGGATCAGGTCGAAAAGCCTGTTGCAGATGAAGTCCTCAGCTTCTTTAACAAGTACGGAATGATTTCGCTTGCAGTTGAGGAAGACACAAAGCGCTATTATCCGCAGTCGGAGCTTGCAGCTTCTGTTATCGGCTTCACTACCGCGGACGGAAACGGTATCTACGGCGTTGAAGCCTACTACGATGAATATCTCTCAGGCATAGACGGAAGAACTATCTCAGCTAAGGATTCCAACGGAAACGAGCTTCCCTATCGCTACTCAAAGACATACGACGCACGCAACGGCGATGACGTATATCTTACAATTGATATGATAATACAGTATACCCTTGAACAGCATTTACAGGAAATGGTCGAGGAGCACAAGGTAAAGAACAGGGGATGTGCTATCCTTATGAACGCTAAAACAGGCGAGATCTATGGAATGGCGCAGTATCCAAACTTTGACCTGAATAATCCCTACAAGATAGACGAAGCAAAGGAAGCCGAAATAAAGGCACAGAAGAACGAAGCAAAGGCTGACTCAATGATTGCCGCTGAACGTGAAACTCAATGGCGCAACAAGAATATCACTGAGGTTTACGAGCCGGGTTCTGTATTTAAGGTAATCACAAGTGCGGCGGCTTTTGAGGAAAATCTTATCGACACCGTGAAGGATAGATTCTACTGCACCGGTTCGGTAAAGCTTGAAGGTCATGCTGATGAAATCAGATGTCACGATAGAAGCGGTCACGGAACCATCAATTATCAGACGGCACTGACGAAATCGTGCAACCCTGCCTTCATGGAAATAGGCAAACGTCTTGGTATTGAAAAGTTCGCCTACTACCTTGAAGCATTCGGCTTCGACCAGAAAACAGGCATTGATCTTCCGGCGGAAAGCAGAGGCGTTATCAAGTATGCCGATGAAATGGACCACGTCGATCTGGCGGTATTTTCATTTGGACAGGGAGAAACTGTTACTCCCATTGAGATGATAACATCGTACTGCGCTGCTATAAACGGCGGATATCTGCTCCAGCCGTATGTGGTTGACAAAATAGTTGACGAGAACGGAAACATTGTCCTCCAGAACGAGAGAACAGTGCGCCGTCAGGTAATTTCAGAGGAAACTTCCGCAAAGATGCGAGACGCTCTTTTCCATGTTGTTGAGGATAACAACGGCGGAAACGTTTCTATCAAGGGTTACTCTATCGGCGGAAAATCCGGTACTGCCCAGCGAATCAGTGTCACCAGTCCGGATGAAGAAATCACTGAACAGGGAGAAAATAGCGAACTTCAGGAATATGCGGCTTCGTATGTATGCTTCACACCTGCTGATGATCCGGAGATAATTCTGCTTGTTATGGCTGATATGCCAGACAAAGCAAACAATGGTTATTACGGAAGCGTCGTTGCTGTTCCGACAGCAAGAGATATTCTAACCGATGTTCTTCCTTATCTTGGAATAAGCCCCGAATACAGCGACGATGAACTTCAGAATCTTGACGTCAAGATTCCTCTGCTTGAGGGTTCTCTTGACGACGCTAAGAAGACTCTTGAAGGTCTTGGAATGAAGTACGAGGTCATCGGCAACGGAATCGAGGTCGTGGCACAGTCTCCGCAGACGGGAACTGCTGTTGCAAAGAACGGCTGTGTTTACCTTTACACAGAGCAGAGCCACACCGCAGATTACACGACCGTTCCCGATCTTACGGGAGGATACCTCGATTGGGCAAACGAACAGCTTACATACTGTCAGCTGAACTACGTCGCACGAGGAGCAATGCGCTCTGAGGCTGTTGTCAGCGGACAGTCAATTCCGCCGGGAACGGAGGTTAAGGTCGGAACGACTATTGAACTTGAATTCACCGTATACGAAAGCGGTGACTGATATATTGTAAAGGAGGATATGCATGAAACTTTGTGAGCTTCTTGAAAATAATGCGCAGACAAACATAGGGGATATTGAAATATCCTCGCTGACGGATGATACAAGAAAGGTGACGGAGGGTTCGCTCTTTGTATGCGTAAAGGGCGGAAGCTTTGACGGTCACGACGCTGCCGCAGAAATGCTCGAAAAGGGCGCAGCAGCCGTAGTGTGCGAGCGTGATCTCGGACTTGGCGACAGGCAGATTATCACGAAAAATTCCCGTGAGCTTTACGGAAAGCTCTGTGCTGCGTGGTTTGGTCATTCGGAGCGTGAGCTGAAAATGATAGGCGTTACCGGCACTAACGGAAAAACTACGATCACAAGCGTTATCAAGTACATCCTTATGGCAAACGGTCACAAGACAGGTCTTGTTGGAACTATCTGCAATGAGATAGGTGATGAGGTTTTACACACCGAAAACACAACTCCGCTTGCATACGACTTCATGGCTCTGCTCCGCCGAATGGCAGACGAGAACTGCGAATATGTCGTTATGGAAGTAAGCTCTTTCGGACTTGTCCAGAACAGAATAGGCAGCTCACACTTTGACATTGCCGTATTCACCAATCTCACGCAGGATCACCTTGATTACCACAAGGATATGGAAAGCTATTATCAGGCAAAGAAAATGCTCTTTGATATTTGCGATACGGCTATAATCAATGCCGATGATGAGTACGGTGTACGTCTTTTTGAGGAGATTTCCTGTAATAAGCTGAAATTCAGCGTGAGATCCACAGAGGATTTCTATGCGGACGGAATCAGGATAAAGGCAAGCGGTTCGAGCTTCTGGTTCTGCGATGGTCACAAGTCGCACCTTGTAAAATCACGGATGCCCGGAGCCTTCAACGTATCCAACCTTACTGCTGCAATGGCAGTGTGTCTCAGGGCTGGTCTCGGCATAGAGGAAATAATTTCTGCCGCCGAGTCATGCGTGGGCGTCAAGGGAAGATGCGAGGTCATCCCGACTGATACTGATTTCACCGTTATCTGCGACTATGCACATACTCCCGACGCAGTTGAGAATATTCTCCGCAGCGTGAGAGAATACACGAAAAACAGACTTATTTGCCTTTTCGGCTGCGGAGGGAACCGTGATGCGGCTAAGCGTCCGAAAATGGCTGCAGCTGCGGCAAAATATGCCGACAAACTGATAATTACATCCGATAATCCGAGAAATGAAGATCCCGAAGCTATCATCAGGGATATCCTCACAGGTCTTGACGGATGCGATATTCCATACGATATCGTGACCGACAGAAAAGAAGCTATCTTCCATGCCTTGAAAATTGCGGAAAAAGATGATATAATAGTTCTTGCAGGCAAGGGACACGAGGATTATCAGGTTCTTGCCGGAATGGAAAAGATACATTTCGATGAACGTGAGATAGTCCGTGAGGGGCTTGAAGCTCTGCGCAATCAGAAATAAGGAAGGAATTATATAAATGTCTTATTGGATAATAAATCTTTCAGTAACACTGCTGTCATTCGTTGTTGCCGGCGTATCGGGGATTTTCCTTGTACCCTTTCTCAGACGTATAAAATTCGGACAGCCGATAAAAACAGAGGACGGCCCTCAGTGGCACGCAAGCAAACAGGGAACTCCGACAATGGGCGGATTCATGTTCATAATCGCTTCAGTAGCGGTTTCCATGATAGGCTACTGGATATACAGACTCAGGGGCGGAATCGACGTTACTTCTCAGGAAGTCCAGCACGCATTCTTCCGGATGCTCAGCGTTGTTGTATTTGCCGTGCTTTTCGGACTTATCGGCTTTATTGACGACTTCACAAAGGTTGCAAGAAAGCATAACGACGGTCTCAGCGCAATGCAGAAGGTTGCTCTCCAGACGGTATTTTCCGTGGGCTTTCTTGTTGCACTGAATAAATTCGGCGACCGTTCGACAAGTATCGATCTCGGCTTCTGGGAATCCCCTTCACTGGGAATATTCTACTACATCATCATGATACCGGTGATAATCTACCTTACCAACGCAGTAAACCTCACTGACGGCGTTGACGGTCTGTGCGGTTCAGTTACATTTGCGGTAATGCTGGTGTTCACGGTATGCTGTTCTATCCTCAAGGAATCAGAGCTTTCACTCTTTACAATGGCTCTTGCCGGCGGATGTCTCGGCTTCCTAATCTGGAATCTCAATCCGGCGAAGTGCTTCATGGGCGATACAGGTTCGATGTTCCTCGGTGCGGCAGTTACCGGTACAGGACTTGTTCTTCACAAGCATCTGCTGCTTTTCCTCGTGGCACTCGTGTATATCATCGAGGCGCTGTCTGTTGTGATTCAGGTATCATACTTCAAATACACAAAGAAAAAGACAGGCGAGGGCAAGCGTATCTTCAAGATGACGCCTATTCATCACCATTTTGAAATGAGCGGCTTCAGCGAATACAAAATTGTAATAACCTTTACACTGACAAGCATTATTTTCGGAGTTCTGGGAATAATAACCTTACTGTAATTAACACTCCGGCACACGGAGAAAAGAAAGGAGAAGCGGAATGGCGTCGTCAGGAAAGAAAAAGAAGAATACGACCTTTCAGCAGCTTTGGAAAACCTTTGTGGGCGAGGGAAGAAACAGCGATCTCAGTCTTTCGTTCTTTGCCTACGTTATGATACTGCTTGTAGTCGGAATCGTAATGATGTCCTCCGCAAGCTATGCATGGGCTTACAGCGAACACGACGGCGATGGTCTTTTCTATGCGAAGAATCAGGCGAAAAACGCAGTTATCGGTTTTGTGGCTCTGCTTTTCTTCATGAAAATGGATTACCACAATCTGAAAAATATCAAGCTGCCGGTACTTAAAAAATTCAACATTGCCGGACTTCTCTACGTTCTCGGCGCATTTTTGCTCATAGTTGTACTGTTCATAGGAAGCGACGAGGGCGGTACTATGGGTGCAAAAAGATGGCTGTCAGTCGGTGCGTCGCTGAGTTTTCAGCCGTCAGAGGTCGCAAAGCTTGCAATTATCATCTTCTTTGCCTACAGCATGGAGCGTGACGGCAAGAAAATGAACGATTTCCGTGTGGGAATCGTAAAATATGCGCTTCTCATGGGCGTTTATGCGTTTCTGCTCTTTTTAGAGCCTCATCTTTCAGGTATCATTCTCGTTGCAACTATCTCCGTTGCCATGATTCTCTGCGGCGGAGCAAACAGAAAGCAGTTTCTTATACTCGGAGCGTCCGTTCTTGCGATAGCTGTCATAATCATCGTAGTACAGGCAAATACGCCGGGAAGCTACGTTGCAGTCAGAATAAAATCGTGGCAGAATCCCTTTGCGGATGTCCTCAACGATACATGGCAGACAGCGAACTCCATTATTGCCATTGGCTCAGGCGGACTTTTTGGTTTGGGACTTGGAAATTCACGTCAGAAATATCTCTACCTCCCCGAAACAAAAAACGACTTTGTTTTCCCGATAGTCTGCGAGGAGCTTGGATTCGTCGGCGCACTTGCGATAATCCTCGTGTTCTTCCTGCTGGTGGTAGAGGGCTTTTCAATAGCAGTCCGCTGCAAGGATCGCTTCGGAATGCTCATTGCAGTCGGTATAACAACGCAGATAGGCATCCAGACGGTGCTTAATCTTGCGGTTGTAAGCAATCTCATACCGAATACGGGAATAAGTCTGCCGTTTTTCAGCTACGGCGGAACTGCTCTGATAATGCAGCTTGCCGAAATGGGCATCATGCTGAATATTTCGCAGCAGAGATATTATCCCGATGAACATAAAGCCAAAAAGAAAAAAACCGCTCCGAAGCGGAAAAAGGCTTCATCAAGCGGAAAGACTCCGGCTTGACAGAGCGTGAACAAAGAAAGGTGATAAAGATATGAAGGTACTTATAGCCTGCGGAGGCACCGGTGGACACATCAATCCCGGTCTTGCCATTGCAGATATAATAAGGGAAAAATATCCCGAAGCAGAGTTCCTTTTTGCGGGAACTCCAAACGGTATGGAAGCAAGGCTTGTTCCGAAAGCTGGCTACAGGCTGGAAACTATCAAGGTTGCCGGATTTCAGAGAAAGATCTCGCTTGAAAACATTGGCAGAAACGCAAAGGCTGTTGCCTATCTCATGACTTCCGGAAAGAGAGCAAAGGAGATAATCAAGGGCTTTTCGCCTGATATCGCCATAGGTACGGGCGGATATGCTGCCGGTCCGGTGATAAGAAAGGCGGCTAAAATGGGAATACCGACTGCTATCCATGAGCAGAATGCCTATCCCGGAGTGACGAACAGACTTCTCTCCAAGGAAGTTGATTTCGTTATGCTGACAGTTATCGAAGCGCTTGATTTTATGGACAAAAGCAAGTTCAAGTACAGTGTTACGGGACTTCCCGTAAGAAGCAGCATCAACACGATAAGCAAGGCTGAAGCAAGAAAAAAGCTCGGCTTTGACGACAGCTTTACGATACTTTCATTCGGCGGAAGTCTCGGTGCAGGCTGTATAAACGATACCATGACAGAGGTTGTGAAGTGGCATACCGGTGAGGGACTCAAGATCAATCACATTCATGGTTACGGCGGCATGGGAAAGGATACATTTCCACAGGCGATGAAGGCGGCTGGAATCCCGCTGAAAAGCGATCGCCTTCGTATAAGTGAGTACATAAACGATATGGATATTTGCCTTGCGGCGGCAGATCTTGTGATATGCCGTTCGGGAGCGTCCACTCTTGCGGAGCTTCAGGCAGCCGGAAAGGCTTCTATCCTCATTCCGTCGCCTATCGTTGCCGGAAATCACCAGTACCACAATGCAATGGTTCTCGGCAAGGCGGGAGCAGCTGTTGTGACAGAGCAGAAGGATGTCACCAACGAAAAAATGATTGCTGAGATAAAAAGGCTTTATGAATCTCCCGACACGGTAGAAATTATGTCGGCGTGTGCGGCAAAGCTTCACCTTAAGGACACAAACGAGCGTATTCTCGCCGTTGTGGAGGAGCTTCTTGCAAAGAAAAACACAAAGTAACAAACAGTCACCTTATGGCATATTATACAAAAATGCTGTGAGGTGGTATAATGCAGAAACTTATAATAAACGGCGGCAGACGTCTCAGGGGAGAGCTTGACCTGCAGGGAAGCAAAAACAGCGCACTGCCTATAATGGCGGCATCGCTGCTTTGCAGGGGAGACTGTACTCTCAGCAGCTGT
Organism: Ruminococcus sp.; assembly: GCA_017461395.1. GTDB lineage: Bacteria > Bacillota > Clostridia > Oscillospirales > Ruminococcaceae > Ruminococcus. The sequence goes on along the minus strand of JAFTYF010000067.1, from coordinate 39,468 downwards.
CCTCGTCTGACCGATGTCTACTCCGCCGCAAGAATTCTCAACTGTGTGGGATGCAGGTGCAATTTTTCGGGGAATACAGTTACTATTGATTCCTCGGTGATAAGCGGAACGGTTATTTCCGAAGCACTCATGCGTGAGATGCGCTCGTCGATAATATTCATGGGCGCAATGCTGGGCAGTACCGGCGAATGTACGGTGAGCGTTCCCGGAGGATGTGAATTAGGACCTCGTCCGATTGATATGCACCTTGCCGCACTGCGGAAAATGGGCGTGGATATTAGGGAAAGCGGCGGCAGGATAGTGTGTAAGGCACTTTCTGGAAGCGCAAAGGGCGCAAGAATTTCACTTTCGTTTCCATCTGTAGGCGCAACGGAAAATATCATCCTGTGCGCAGTTACTGCTGACGGCGAAACTGTCATAAACAATGCGGCGAGAGAGCCGGAAATCTGCGATTTATGTGGATTTCTGAGAGCCTGTGGTGCTGATATTTCAGGTGACGGAGAAAGCCGTATCGTAATAAAGGGTAAAAAGAGACTTCACGGCTGCGAATACCGTATTATGGCGGACAGAATTGCCGGAGCGACGTATCTTTCCATGACAGCTGCCACAAGGGGAGAAATTATACTTACAAATGCCTGTGTTGCTGAAATGGAGCCGTTTTTGTCTGTGCTGGAGCAGACCGGCTGTACGATTTATACACGGGACGACAGGATATATCTGAGGAGCGGTTCGCGTCTTAGAGCTGTAAAGGACAGGATAAGGACAATGCCGCACCCGGGATTTCCGACGGACGCGCAGGCAGTGCTGATGGCGGCACTGATAACGGCTGAGGGCACAAGTGTGTTCGAGGAGAATATTTTCCACTGCCGATACCGCCACACGGACGCTCTTGTAAAAATGGGCGCAGACATACAGGTTCTCGGAAAGGCGGCGATAATCAAGGGGGTTCCGTCATTAAGCGGTGCTTCGGTCGAGGCTACAGATCTTCGGGGAGGAGCAGCTATGGTTGCTGCAGCGCTTTCCGCTGAGGGAACATCGGAAATAAGCCGTATCTGCCATATAGACAGGGGATACGAAAAAATAGAGGAGGCAGTCAGAAAGCTGGGCGGTGATATAGTCCGGAGCTGACGGTGGATGGAGATATTATGAAGGATGTCGAGAAAACAAGCGTCGAGAGGAACAACAGCCGAAAGCGTACAAGAAGGCGCAGCCGCTGGATGAATCTCTACGGACTGGCAGTTGCCTTGATCGTGATGACGGTCGGGATAACTATTTGTTATACATTTTTATTTAATCTGAGTGAGATAAGAGTCTCAGGAGAATCGGATATGTACTCCGCTGAGGAAATCGTCGCAGCGGCTGGCATAAAAAAGGGCGATAATCTCCTGAGACTTGACGCAGAAAAGAGCGAAAAGCAGATTCTGGACAAGCTGCTTTACGTTGAAACGGCATCGGTGAAGAAGAAGTTCCCGTCGTCGGTGGAAATTAAGGTAACACGCTGTATTCCGGCATATACCGTATATCATGAAAACGGTTCTCTCCTTGTGAGCAAAAAAGGAAAGATTCTTGCAGAATATGTTGAGGGCGCCTCGGGAGCAATCAACGGACTTCCAAAGATATATGGCTATAATCCATCGGTTTTGACTGCCGGAAAGCTCATTGATACTGAAAACGACCACAAGAGAGAAGCTTTTGATGAGCTTATTTCGTGCCTGAGTACAAAGGGTGACAGTGATATTGCGTCAGTAGATATGACGAATGAGTTCAGCATCATGGTGAACTACAAGAACGGAATGGTTTTCCGTATGGGCGGCTGGACAGATGTTGAATACAAGCTGAATCTTGCCGAAAGTGTTATGCAGAACGAGGCAATTAGGGGCAAAAAAGGCTACCTTACGATGGTTGGAACTAATCAGTGCAGCTTCAGAATGACTGATAAGCCGGCTGGAACTCCTGACGAAAACCGATATCAGAATCAGACAGGAACAGCTGACGGAGATATCACAGGCGAGATAAATCCCGATCAGGAAGCGCTTTTTGATGAGTTCAATAACTCGACCGGACAATCCGCAACAGAAATTCCGCAGGATCAGTATGGGAATTCAGGATCAGATCAGTACGGTGGTGATACAGCACTTTACTAAGAAAAATATTTGTATAAAATAGCTTAAAAATATATTCTAACATTGTTAAATGTGCTGAAATTTGAAAAAATCAAATAAGTCCTTGCAAAAAAGAGGATATTATGCTAAAATAATAAGTGTATTTATAGTGTATAATCATGTCTGTTTAAATATACAGGATAAAACAAGTAGGAGGAGTTTTACAATGTCTGATTTCAATTACGAAGAAGCACTTGAACCTGATGTAAATATAAAGGTCATCGGTGTCGGCGGCGGCGGCGGAAATGCCGTAAACTGCATGGTCGATTCAGGTGTAAGTAATATCGAATATATCGCAGTTAATACAGATGCAAAGGCTCTTAACAAGTCAAGAGCTACTACAAGAATACCGATTGGTGCAAAGCTTACAAAGGGCAGAGGCGCAGGAAACAAGCCTGAGATCGGTCAGAGAAGTGCTGAGGAAAACCGTGACGAGATCGAGTCACACCTCAAGGGCGCTGATATGATTTTCATTACAGCCGGAATGGGCGGCGGTACAGGTACTGGTGCTGCTCCTGTTGTTGCTAAGATCGCTAAGGAAATGGATATCCTTACTGTTGCCGTTGTTACAAAGCCCTTCCTCTTTGAGAGAGAGCAGAAAATGGCTCAGGCTGAAAAAGGTATCGCAGAACTGAAAAAATACGTTGACTCCCTTATCGTTATTCCGAATGAGCGTCTCCTCGTTGGTCTGGACAAGCCCCTCACTATGATGCAGTCCTTTGCACTTTCCGATGACGTTCTCAAAACAGGCGTTAAGAGCATCTCCGACCTCATCGTTGAGGAAGGCTACATAAATCTCGATTTCGCTGATGTTTCTACAATAATGAAGGGTGCTGGCTACGCTCATATGGCTATCGGTCATGGCTCCGGCAAGGATAAGGCAAGAGATGCTGCAAACGCTGTAATCTCCAGCCCTCTCCTCGAAACATCTATCTCTGGTGCTAAGCGACTTCTTATCAATATCGCTATGTCTGAGGATATCCTCTCATCCGATGTTGATGCTGCTACAAAGATGATCACTGATACAGCAGCTGACGGAGTTGAATTTATCTTCGGTACAGCCTTCAAGGAGGATATGCAGGATGAAATGACCATCACTGTTATCGCTGCTGGCTTTGATGATGAGGAAGTTCTTCCCTCTGCAGCTGATGAAGCTTCTGCTGAGGAGGATGTTATCCAGATCGACAACCCACTCATCGACGGACTTGGTCTTGGCGGAACCAGCTCTAAGCCGGCTTCTTCAAATCAGGACTACGATCTCGATGATATCTTCAAAATGCTGGGCAACTGACATGATAATTCAAGCGGTTTCTCTTTTAGGGAAGCCGCTTTTCTTATACTCCTATGTAATAAATTCTGTCGGAATGCTTAGTTTTTTATATCAAATGCACTAAAATCAGCTTAAAAATTCTACATATTAGTAATTGAAATTCAATGTTGAATATGTTATAATATTTTAAAGGCATTTTATTTCCTTGAATTTATTTTGACCTCGTTCATCCGAGGGGAAATGGAGTTTTTACAATGGCAGAATCAACAATCTTAAGAGAAACTAAGATCGGTCAGAAGGGCTTCGTAAAAGAGGACGTTATGACCTACATAGACGAGCTTAATTCAAAGATCGTTTCCCTTGAGGATGAGATCAAAAAAGGCTCTCCTGCAACACCCGTTGATCAGCAGGAAATCATAAAGTACCGCAATCAGATCGACAACCTTCAGGAAAAGCTCAACGCTTCAAACAACGCTCTCAGAGCAGCAAAGAAGGAAGTTGAAGAACTTCAGAAGCAGCATGACACCGATCTTAAGCTTATAGAACAGCTTAAGGCAGGCGGTCCCGGCGCTGCAGCTGCGGCAGCTCAGTCAAATGCTCAGACAGCAGCAGCTCTTGAAGCAGCTAAGAAGGAAATCGACAAGCTTAATGCTCAGCTTAAGGAAGCTCATGCTAAATCTGCGGTTTCTCAGGCAGCAGCTCCTCAGCAGAATGCACAGCAGAACGCTCAGGCTGCAGCAGCTCTTGAAGCAGCTAAGAAGGAAATCGAAAGACTCAACGCTCAGCTTAAGGAAGCTCAGGCTAAGGCAGCGGAAGCTGCTAAGGCTCCAGCACAGGCTGCTCCGGCACAGGCTGAACAGGCTGCAAACAACGCAGAACTCGCTAAGACAAAGCAGGAAATCTCCAGACTTACAAGCGAACTCGGCAGCAAGGCTAAGGAAATCGCTGAGAGAGACAAGACTATCGCTCAGATCACTAAGGATAAGGATGACGCTGCTGCTCAGCTCAAGAATAAGGACGCTGAGATCGCTAAGCTCAATGGTGAAATTACTTCTCTCAACGGCGAAATCACAACTCTTAAGGAAAGCGCAAGCGATCCTACAGCTCAGATGGGACTTATCTTTGCTGAGGCTCAGAAGACTGTAAATATGCTCAAAACACAGGCTAAAACTGACGCTGACAAGACAATCGCTGACGCTACAGAAAAGGCTGATGCTATCCTCCGTGAGGCTAACGAAAAGGCTGAAAAGACTATCAATGACGCTAACGTTACAGTAGAGGCCTGCATCAACGAAGCTAATGATCAGGCTAAGACTACAGTTGAAAGCGCAAACAAGCACGCTGACAAGATCAACGAGATGTCCTCTACTGTCAGAAATATGCTCCTCAACGAAATTGAGGGCGTTAATACTAAATTCAACGATATTTCTTCCGTTCTCAGCCGTCTTACAGGTCAGGCTACTGACCGCATGAGCGAAGCTCAGCTCATTATCGGCGAGGCAAGAAAGTCACTCGGCAGCGCAGAAGGCGTTCAGAAGGCAGAAGCTCCTAAGGCAGAATTCAAGGCTTCTGCAGCTCCTAAGGCTTCACTCTCCGATATCGGCAAGGACGCTCCGTCTGCATCTTCTGACGTAAAGAAGGCAGATGCACTTGATCCCTTTGCAAGCATAGGTTCTGCCGGCTCATATGAAAGCAAGAATCACGGCTTCAACAACAAGCCTGCGCCCGCACCTGCACCTGCAGCTGCTCCTGCACCTAAACAGAATCCCGCCCCTAAGAAGAATAATTTCAGCTTCGATATGGAGGCTCTCCTTAAGGCGGCAGAAGAAGAAGCAGCTAAGAGCACAGAAGAATAATATGTATATTTAGAGCCGCCGGATCCGTCTGAACGGATCTGTGCGTCTCTGTAACCTTCATTTCCGGAGTGATTTCCTCCGGATCAATACGACCGTGTAGCTTAAAAAGAGCATTGATATTCAAGGGTGCTGGTGCAAGTCCAACCGTGGTCAAAAAATAACTAAGTGAGGTATATCCAAAATGTACGAAGACAAGACATTAGTCTGCAAAGAATGTGGAAATGAATTTATTTTTTCTGCAGGTGAGCAGGAATTTTACGCTGAAAAAGGTTTTGTAAACGAGCCGCAGAGATGCAAGCCCTGTCGTGACGCAAGAAAGAACGCTGGCAGAACTGAAAGAGTTATGTATACTGCTGTTTGCGCTTCATGCGGCGGCGACGCTAAGGTTCCCTTTGAACCCAAGGAAGGCAGAGCTGTTTACTGCAGCGAGTGCTTTGCAAAAATGAACGAAGCATAAAAAAGTCGAGGTGCAGCCGGAAATTCTCCGGCTGTGCCATATGCGTTGGTATTCTGAAATCATGATGCTGTATCTGTGAGTTCCTGTCAATTTTCGGCAGAATCTCACAGGCACAGCGTTATCGCTATGCTCAAACAATCGAAAGGATGAATTGAAATGCAGGTTACAAAAGAAACAATTATCGGTGATATTCTTGACGCTGACTTCGAGGTTGCACCCTATTTCCTTGAAATAGGAATGCACTGTCTCGGCTGTCCCGCATCAAGAGGTGAGACAATCGAGGAGGCGTGCGCCGTTCACGGAACAGATGCGGATGCTCTTGTTGAAAAGCTCAACGCTTATTTTGCTTCTAAGTAATGGAAACCGGCGTGCTGTAAATTCTGCGGCACGCTTTATTTTTTAATATGAGGTGCGTAAATGCTTGATAATAGATTAAAAATGTGTGCTGAATTCGTTTCCGGACGTGGAATTGCCGTCGATGTGGGTACAGATCACGCTCATCTTGCCGCAGAACTTATTAATTCAGGGAAATGCAGCAGAGTAATTGCCTCTGATATCAACGAGGGACCACTTGAATCGGCACGAAAAACAGTCGAAAAGCACGGAATTTCCGACAAAGTGGAGCTTGTTCTCTCGGACGGACTGGAAAATGTTAAGTTGGAAGGAGTATCTGATATAGTCATTGCCGGAATGGGCGGTGAGACAATCGCAGGTATTATCGAAAAGATTGATATGGATTGTGATTTTGAGAGTATACGCTGGATTTTACAGCCCATGACAAAGCCTGAGTATCTGAGAAAGAAATTATATGAATTTGAATTGAAAATTACATCTGAAAAAATTGTTCAGGATGGCGACAAAATGTATGTCATTATGTGCGCAGAATACAACAAGAAATGCAGATATCTTACTGAATGTGATTCTTTATTCGGATTTTTTGATGATGACGATCCTCTTGGACAGAAATACAGAAAAAAAGAAGCTGACCGTCTTATAAAAATAAGTGAATCGCTTGAAAAAGCGGGAAAAATATACGATGCAACGCACTATAAGGCACTTGCATATAAGCTTGAAAATGACTATAAAAAGCATGATATAAATGAGATATATGCTTATCTGGATGAACTTTATCCCTTTAACACACAGGAGAAATGGGATAATTCGGGGATTATTGTTGATAATTGTGAAATGACATGTACAGGTGTTTTGCTTACCCTTGATATTACCAACAAAGTTGTTTACGAGGCAGACTGCAAATGGACTGAACTTATAATTTCTCATCACCCTGTAATTTTTGATCCTATAAAAAGACTTAGTTTCCGCAGTCCCGTCTATGGACTTGCCGAAAGTAATATAGCGGCTATTTGTATGCACACTAATCTTGATAAATCGAAAAGCGGCACAAACGGAGTTATTCTCCGTAAGCTTTCTGAGCGTTTTGAGTTTGAGCATGAGCCTGAAATATTTGAAGATTGCGGTAATGGTACGGGTTTTGGTTTTGTCTGTGAGCTGAAAGAAAAAATTGATACGCCTGATTTTGCCGCAGTTCTGAAAGAGATTTTCGGATGTCAGACAATTCGCTGCAACACAAAGGGCAGATACAAAATAAAGCGTTTTGCATTTTGTTCGGGGGCGGGCGGCTCTATGTTCAGAGAAGCAGTTAAACGTGGCTGTCATGCCTATATAACAGGTGATATCAAACATGATGTGTGGGTAGATGCGGAGCAGTATTATTTCAGTTTATTTGACTGCGGACATTTTCACACAGAAAATCTTGTACTTGAAGAACTTAGATATGTTCTTGAAAAGAAATTTCCACAGCTCGATGTTGAAATTTCCGAGAATTCAACAGACCCTTGCAAATATATTTAATCAGGTGAAGCTATGAGTATATTTACTTGTCCCGTATGTGGAAAAAAACTCTGTTTATCGGGGAAAACCTATGTCTGTCCGGAACGTCACAGTTTTGATGTATCCAAGAGCGGATATGTGAATCTTCTGCTTTCGAAGCATATCGGAAAGACTGTTCACGGCGACAACAAACTGATGCTTCAGTCTCGCCGGAATTTCCTTGAAAAGGGGTATTATTCCCCGCTTCGTGATGAACTTTGTGATATGGTTCAGAGGAACTTTCAAGGTGGAGTTATCCTTGATGCCGGCTGTGGCGAAGGATATTACACCTCCGCAATTTGTGGTCAGTTGGAACAGTCAGATGTTGCGGCAGAAATCTACGGAATTGATATATCAAAAATTGCGGTTGAAATGGCTGCAAAACGAAAAAATAACGTAACTTACAGCGCCGCAAGCGTGTTTCACATTCCTGTGGGGGACTCCTTCTGCAACATGATTGTAACACTTTTTGCGCCCTATTGCGGAGAGGAATTCCAGCGAATTCTTGCACCGAATGGAATGATGATAATGGCGATTCCCTCAGAAAATCATCTATGGGAAATGAAGTGCGCAATCTACGATATACCGTACAAAAATCAGGTCAAGCCATATGATCTGGACGGCTTTAAGCTGGTGGAAAAGAAACGGATCTCCTACCGGATTACTCTTGATTCACAGGAGGATATTCAGTCGCTTTTCTCCATGACGCCTTACTATTATCGTACAGCTTCAAGTCAGAAGGAACGTCTTTCTGCGCTTGACAAACTTGAAACAACGGTTGATTTTGAGCTTCTTGCTTATAGAATTGACCGCAAATAATGGTTAGTTTTCGTATGAAATACTGACCAAATTTCAACTATAAAGGAATGATTTCATGGCTCTTGATGGAGCATTTATATACGCAGTAAAAAACGAACTCCAGCCGCTGATTGGCGGTCGTGTGGACAAAATTTATCAGCCCTCACGAGAGGAGATCGTCATTACGATCAGAACGAAGCAAGGTACAAAAAAACTCTATATTTCGGCAAATGCGAGCAGTGCTCGTGTGTGTGTGACCGATAGGAGCATCGACAATCCTCAGGTGCCGCCGATGTTCTGTATGCTGCTGAGAAAGCACATCGGCAGCGGTCGCCTCACTGACATCCGGCAGGACGGGCTTGAGCGAATTCTTTTCCTTGATTTCGAGTGCGTCAACGAGCTTGGTGACATCGTCACTGTGACGCTTGCGTGCGAAATCATGGGGCGCTGCTCGAATCTCATTGTAATCAGTCATGAGGGGCGCATCATTGACAGCATCAAGCGAGTAGACGGCGAAATGTCTCGTGAAAGGCTCGTTTTGCCCGGTATGTCGTATTCTTTGCCACCGAGGGATAATCGTCTGAACTTTCTGACCGCCGCTGACGAGGAGATGATATCTGCCATTCGTGGTGCTTCTCCGGCGGAGCTTTCAAAGGTTCTGATTCGCTGTTTTGAGGGGATCTCGCCGGTTCTTGCTCGTGAATGGACGTTTTTTGCCGGCAGGGGAGCGTACATTGACAGTGATCTTATAACTGAAGATCAGCTCAGCAGATTGATTTTTGTAATCAAACGCACACGAGAACAGCTCACGTCCGGCGAATGCTGTTTCACTGTTGCCGGCACGAAAGACGGTCAGTTAAAAGATTTTTCATTTATCCGCCTGTCGCAGTTCGGAACACTTATGATTACAAAGGAGCTACTCTCTGCATCCGGACTGCTTGATTACTTCTACTCCGAGCGAGACAGCGCACAGCGCACGAAACAACGTGCCAACGACCTTTTTAAGCTGTTGGTGAACCTTACGGAGCGTGTTTCACGGCGAATTTCGGCGCAGCGTGAGGAGCTTGCTGAGTGTGCTGAAAAGGATCACTTCCGGCTTTGCGGTGATCTTCTTTCCGCAAATATGTACCGAATCACGAAGGGGGATACGTCGTTTTCAGCTGAGAATTTCTACGAGGAGGGATGCCCCGTTGTGGAAATTCTGCTTGATCCTCGGAAAACTCCGTCGCAAAATGCTCAAAAATACTACAGCGAGTATAAAAAATGTGTGACAGCTGAGGAAATGCTCACTGTCCGTATCGCTAAGGGTGAGGAGGAACTTCAATATCTCGACAGCGTTTTTGACGCACTTACAAGGGCTGATTCAGAAAACGATATCATTCAGCTTCGACTTGAACTTCGTGATCAGGGATATATAAAATCTACTGGAGGAAAAACAAAACCGCCCAAGGCGCTTCCGCCGATAGAGTATAAATCAAGCGACGGATTTACAATTCTTGTCGGAAGAAATAATTGCCAAAACGATCAGCTTTCGCTGAAATTTGCCGAAAAATCGGATTTATGGCTACATACGCAGAATATTACTGGCTCGCACGTCATAATCGTTACAGAAGGGCAGACTCCGCCAGACAGAACCATTGAGGAGGCGGCGGTTATAGCAGCCTGCAACAGCCGAGGACGTGAATCCAACCTCGTGCCGGTGGATTACTGCCTTGCCGGATACGTCAAAAAACCGGCTGGGGCAAAGCCGGGAAAGGTTATCTTCACCAACTACAAAACGGCTTTTGTAAGACCGGACGGCGATCTTGAAAAACAACTGAGGGTATAATTATGGCGAAGATTCTTACAAGCGAATTCTTTCGCCGTGACGCACTTGATGTCGCACCTGATCTTGTGGGAAAAATTCTCGTCAGAACGCTCGATGACGGAACGGAGCTTCGTGAGCGCATCACAGAAACCGAGGCATATCGGGGTGAAGAAGACAAGGGCTGCCATGCTGCAAAGGGCAGAACGAAGCGGACGGAGGTGCTTTACGGCGAAAGCGGCGTGATCTATGTCTACCTCTGCTATGGCGTACACTGGCTGATGAACGTCATAACCGGTGAAATTGACCAGCCGCAGGGCGTGCTTTTCAGGTGCGGTGAGGTTCACAATGGTCCTGGAAAGCTCACAAAATTTCTTGGAGTTGACGGCTCTTTCAACGGCGGGAGTTTCTGCGGAAACGACAGGATTCGCATCGAGGACGATGGCTCCAGACCAGGAATAAGAACGGCTCCGAGAGTAGGCATCGACTATGCCGGCGATTATTGGAAGAACGTAGAATGGCGATTTATAGCCGACGGGAAGTGATATCATGAACATTTACAGCGTGGGATTCCACTCCGTTTACGACAGCTCCTACAGCGTCAGCCGTGAGGTTGAGGACGGACATTTTATCCTCATCGTGACAAAAAGCCGTGCCATTTTCAATTTCGGGGAGGTCACGTCTGTTCAGACAGCAGGAACAGCGGTTTTCTACGGCGGCGGAGATTTTCGCAGTTACCGTGCTGATTCTGGGCCTTTTGTTTGTGACTGGATAGACTTTGACGGAAAAAATGACCGTGATTTCTTTGATTCCCTTGAACTGCGCATGAATCAGCCGCTTAAACTCTCCGACGCAGACTTTATCAGCGGACTTATCCGCAATATTTCGGCGGAATTTTACTCAATGAGCTCCCGTCGTGTGAATATGCTCGACAACCTTATGAAAACATTGCTGATGAAGCTCAGTGAAACGGGAGTGCGCAGGGATAACGCACAGCTATCTTCAGAGCCGCACTACAGCTCGCTTATTGACCTGAGATCGAAGATATATCGTAATCCACAGCTGAAATGGAATGTGGATTCTATGGCGGCAGATGTGAGTATGTCAAGATCGTATTTTCAGCATCTCTACAGCGAGGTGTTCGGCGTTTCGTGCATGACGGACGTAATAAACGGCAAGATCGAAAAGGCAAAGGAGATTCTCAGCGAGACGAATTGTACCATTTCGCAGGTGGCGTCGATGTGCGGCTACGACAACGAGGAGCATTTTATGAGGCAGTTTAAGAAGATCGTCGGGACAACTCCGACAAAGTACAGGAAGAACGGATGAGGTACGGCAAATGACAGAATATCTTAAAAATTATATGAAATCAATAAACGAGCGGCTTGCAAATTATATGGGTTCTGATGAGCTTGAAGAAATTTTCAGCGAGCACAGGGACAAGATAGCTTTCATGCAGCATGAGCGCATCGTGCACTTTCTCGTGACGATGATGTTCGCCGTGATTCTTGCGATATTTATGGCAGCAGTGCTTTTTCTCGAAAATATCATGCTGCTCATCCTTGTGACGATTATCATAATTCTGCTCGGATTCTACATCAAGCACTACTATTTTCTTGAAAATACCGTACAGGAAATGTACTTTGTGTACGACAGGATCCTTGAAGAACGCAGAAAAATCAACGAGGAGGGGAAATCTTGACAAAAAAGGAAATCGCAGCTCTTGCCTGTGAAGAACTGGAAAAGCTCTATCCGGATATCGACTGCACTCTCGACTACGAAAAGCCCTATGAACTGATGTTTGCGGCACGTCTTGCAGCTCAGTGTACGGACGCCCGTGTGAACATCGTAACGAAAACGCTTTTCGTGAAATACCCCACGCTTCAGGCTTTTGCGGACGCCGATCTGCAGGAGCTTGAACAGGATGTCCGGCCGTGCGGCTTCTACCGGACAAAGGCTCTCAGCCTTAAAACAATGGCGGCACAGCTTATCGAAAACTTCGGCGGCGAGGTTCCATCAACAATGGAGGAACTTCTCACGCTGTCCGGAATAGGCAGAAAGACGGCAAATCTCATGCTCGGCGATGTTTTCGGAAAGCCTGCTATAGTAACTGATACGCATTGTATCAGAATAACAGGACGTCTTGGACTTACTGCGAACAAGGAACCGGCGAAGGTCGAAAAGGATCTTCTCAGGCTTATTCCACCGGAAATTTCCTCTCATTTCTGTCACCAGACAGTACAGTTCGGACGTGATATATGCAGGGCGAGAAGCCCGAAATGCGGCGAATGTCCGCTGAATTATTTCTGCAAAGAATACAAAAAGAAAGTAGGAAAATGAAAATGAACAGGACACTTAAGAAAATTATCTCATCTGCAGCGTCGCTCACGGCGGCACTTACTCTCTCATCCACAATGTCAGCTTTTGCCGATATTGCGCCAAATCCTGTTATCAGCAGGAATGTACCTGCATACGATAATTCAGGCGCTTCCTATTCCGCAAAGCAGGGTAATGACGAGCACTATTTTTCCTTCTGGAACGTCGGTGCGCCGAATTATCTTGCCTACGATCTTTCGGCAGTACCCGAAGATCAGCGCAAAACCGTCATGGCGGTGTGGTACAATACAAGCTCCTACGACGGGATAGGACAGTATCAGTCACGCAACATGGAGCCCTACAGCTACACTATCGAGGTGAATAAGGCTGCCGGCGGAGAATATCCGGCGGATGGCTGGGAAGTTGCAGTTACTGTTGACGACAACACTCTCAGTTCACGTCAGCACGTCGTTGATATGACTGGCTACAACTGGATACGTCTTAATGTGAAGTCCTCGGACGGCGGCTCTGGTTCGAACATCAGCGTGAATTTTGATATCCACGACATTTCCGGCGGAGTTTCGGACAGTTGGCTGTTTTTGGGAGATTCCATTACTGCCGGAGGAATGCACAACTGTTACGGAACGGGATTTGCAACGTATGTAAATCAGCTCGACAGCCGCTATTTTCCCATACAGGAGAACGGCGGAATCGGCGGAATACGCTCTGACGACGGCAAGCAGAACATTGATCGCTGGCTGTCAACATATGCCGGAAAATACGTCAGCATAGCCTACGGAACGAATGATGCATGGGGAAATGACGGCTCCGGCGCAAAAACATACTACGACAATACGAAGTACATGATAGATGCGATTCTTGCGGCTGGAAAGGTTCCGGTACTGCCGAAGATCCCGTTTTCAACAAATGTGGATGTAGCCGGACATCTCGGCGATTTCAACGGCATGATCGACAAGCTTTATGAGGAATACGGTGATAAGCTCGTTCAGGGACCTGATTTTGAAGCGTATTTCCGTGAGAATCCCGACGGTCTCGGCGGCGACGGCGTACATCCGTCCACTGAGGGCTATGATGGAATGAGACAGCTCTGGGCTAAGACGATGTACGAAAGGGTGTATAAATCTGAGACAGCTCCTCCGCCGGCTGACGAGACTGATTATGGTGACGCAAACCTTGACGGCGAGGTAAATCTTTCCGATGCTGTGCTCATTATGCAGTCGATTGGAAATCCTGACGCATACGGAATTACAGGCAGCGATCCGACGCATATCACTGAAAAGGGCATGAAAAATGCCGATGTTTCAGGAAATGGCGACGGCGTAACGAACAATGATGCGCTTGCGGTGCAGAAGTATCTTCTTAAGCTGATCGAGAAGCTTCCGGAATAAGTAATGACGAACCCATTGTGTTCGCTCATTTTCAACGAAAAAATAAATTTACAAAAAATAGTTGACTATTTCTCGGGAATAGGGTATTATAAGTGTAGACAAAGAATAAAGACAACACTGCACAAAGCACGTTTGACGGCATTGTACGGATTGCCTAAAGGAGATAATATATTGCATTTGATAAAAAAAATTACTTGTATCGCTGCGGGTGGACTTCTCACCGGAACGGCAATGGCGGCAGCCTTCTATTATTCATCAGCAAGGGTGAACCATGAAAAATATCCGGTTTTCGGCGTGGATGTCTCCAATTATCAGGGGATTATCGACTGGCAGCAGCTTGAAGCTCAGGATGTTTCCTTTGCCTTTATAAAGGCAACTGAGGGCAGCGGTCATGTGGATGAATCAGCCAGAAGAAATCTCGAAAACGCCGCAGAAACCGATATAAAGCTCTCTGCGTATCATTTTTTCAGCTTTGACAGTCCCGGTGAAACTCAGGCGGCGAACTTCATTTCTGTCGTCGAAAAGGATGATATTGATATTCCGCCGGTGGTGGATATCGAATATTACGCCGACAAGAAAAGCAACAAGCCCTCGAAAAGCGAGGCTGAGGCTATTCTCAGACCTCTGCTTGAAGATCTGGAGGAGTATTACGGTGAAAAGCCGATAATCTATACCACGCTTCCCGTCTATTGCCGCTATGTCAAGGAGGGCTTCAGCGACTATCCGCTGTGGATAAGAAGCGTTAATATGGAGCCCGATCTCCTTGACTGGAAGTTCTGGCAGTACTGCGATTCCGGCAAGCTTGACGGCTATGTCGGCGATGAGGAATGTATAGATTTCAACGTCTACAACGGATCGTTTGAAGAATTTATCGAGGAGTACGGAGGAAAAAATGAAACCATTTGAACTAAAACCGCCTATCAAGGATTACATCTGGGGCGGAACACGTCTCAGAGAGGAATTTGGCAAGAAAAGCAGTCTTGACAGGCTTGCAGAAAGCTGGGAACTCAGCTGTCATAAGGACGGAATGAGCATCATATCCGGCGGAGAATATGACGGAATGACGCTTGACGCTTTTCTCAGAGAGCATCCCAAAGCATTCAAAACAGACTGCACGAATTTCGAGGAGTTCCCGATTCTGATAAAGCTTATTGACGCAAGGGATAATCTGTCGGTTCAGGTTCATCCCGATAACGAATATGCCCGAAAATTCGAGGGTGACAATGGCAAGACCGAAATGTGGTATATCGCTGAGTGCGATGAGGGCGCAGAGCTGATCTATGGCTTTAAGGAAAGCATCACAAAGGAAGAATTCCGAAAGGCTATCGAGGAAAATACGCTTCTTGAAAAGCTCAACCGTGTGAAAGTCCATAAGGGTGATGTATTCTTCATCACACCTGGAACCCTCCATGCTATCGGAAAGGGAATCCTTATCGCTGAGATCCAGCAGAGTTCAAACGTGACGTATCGTGTCTACGATTACGGACGTATCGGCGCAGACGGCAAGCCGAGAGAGCTTCACATTGAAAAGGCTCTTGAAGTCACAAAGCCGGAACCTGCGATGAAATACAAACAGCCGGATTATCTGACGGATGAAACTCCTGTCAGGAAGTCTTGTCCTTTGTGTTTCTGCAACTATTTCCTTACGTCGAAGTGTGATATATCAGGTGAGACGAGGTTCAATATCTCAGATACCTTCATGCACATTCTGGTAATGGACGGCGAAGGCGATGTAGCTGGAATATCCGTAAAAAAAGGCTCAAGCATATTTGTTCCGGCAGGAACAGGTATAATTAATATAAAGGGCGAATGCAGTTTAATTATGACAACAATAAGCAGGAGGATTTAAAAATGAAATATTATGTAGGAATTGATCTGGGCGGTACAAATATCGTTGCAGGAGTAGTTGACGAGGAATACAACATCATTGCCAAGGCAAGCACAAAGACAAATTGTCCCCGTCCTGAAAAGGAAATCGCTGACGATATGGCAAAGGTTGCACTTCAGGCTGTAAAGAACGCTGATCTCTCTATCGACGACATCGAGTGGATAGGCGTGGGAACTCCCGGAATCGCAAACAGTGCAACTGGAATCATCGAGTATTCAAACAACCTTGGCTTCAAGGACACTCCTATGGTAAAGTACATTCAGGAGACTATCGACAAGCCCGTTTTCATCGAAAATGACGCAAATGCTGCAGCTTACGGCGAATACGTTGCCGGCGCTGCAAAGGGCGCAAAGAATGCAGTATGCATCACACTCGGAACAGGCGTAGGCGGCGGAATCATCGTTGACGGCAAGATTTATGCTGGTTCAAACTATGCCGGTGCTGAAATCGGTCACACAGTAATCGAAGTTGACGGCGCACAGTGCTCATGCGGAAGAAAGGGCTGTTTTGAAGCATATTCCTCTGCTACAGGACTTATCAGAATGACAAAGGAAGCTATCGAGATGTTCCCCGACTGTAAAATGGCTGAAATGGCTGCTGAAAAGGGCAAGGTTACAGCAAGAACATCATTTGATGCAATGAGAGCAGGCGACAAGGCTGCCAAGGATGTAGTTGACAAGTATATAAAGTATCTTGCAGCCGGAATTACAAATACTATCAACATCTTCCAGCCTGATGTACTCTGCATCGGCGGCGGCGTGTGCAACGAGGGCGATCCTCTGCTTCTCCCTGTAAAGGCACTCGTAAAGGAAGAAGTTTACACAAGAAATTCTGAGAAGAACGCTGAGATAGTTATTGCTAAGCTCGGAAACGACGCCGGAATCATCGGTGCTGCATTCCTCGGAAAAGCAAACGTTTAAGTCAACACCTCACAAAGCCCGCCTGACGGCTTTGCACAAAATCTGCTTGAATATTTTCCGTCATTCCGCACAGAAATCTCTTGACATACGTTAGTATGCCTGCGAGATTTCTATACAATCTGACGAAAAATCTGACTTCGCATCTTTTGCGCAAGCTCTGTGCGGTGTCGCCTTAATTCACGATTTTTTCGGCTATATGTACAATCTGCCATGTGGTTTTTTGTGCATATAGCCGATTTTTTGTTTGCTGATTGTCAATTTGTCCCGTTTCTGACACTATATTCATGAATCGATTCAAAGGAGGTAATTGTTATGAATGATTTCTCCGCAGATGTCCGGCTTGCACAACAGGGCAGCAGTGAAGCGTTTTCAAGACTGTATGCGACGGTCTACAAGGATATGTACCACATTGCACTGTACAGTCTCAGGAACTCTCACGATGCTTCTGATGCAGTAAGCGACACCGTGCTGGATGCATTCTGCACTATAAAGAAACTTAAAAACCCCGAAAGCTTCCGTGGTTGGATAATGAAAATACTTTCCGCAAAGATAAAAAGAATGCAGCGGAATTATTTTGAAATACCCGGCGAGCTTAAAGAGGATACATCAATAAGCGAATTTGACTTTGAATCAGTCGAGCTGAGAGAGTCGATAGACAAGCTTGATACAGGTTCACGACTGCTGTTGTCGATGTCCGTTTTAGGGGGATATTCAAGCGAAGAAATATCAAAAATCTGCGATATAAAGGCAAGTACGGTCAGGGCAAGACTGTCAGGGATAAAGAAAGCTCTGCGGCTTCAGCTGACGCCGGATGTATCATGAAAGGAGTCTGACATTATGAGTACAAACGATGAAAAAATCAGGGAAACTCTCAGCAAAGAGCCTGTTCCCCGTGAACTCGAACCCGAAAATATCAGAATCATGCTGGATGAAAAAGCTCCGGTGAAAAAGAGAAAAAATATAAAGAAAACCGCCGCAAGAGTTACGGCAGGCGCAGCAGCATGTGCCGTTATCTGCGGAACATCGGTTTATTTTGCAGGACAAAGGGATTCATTTAATAAAGGAAAAAATACATCAGATGTTGAAACCACAACTGAAAAGAAGCTTCCGGAGCTGCCTGTTTTAAATCTTGGCGACGATGATGATCTCACCGTGAACGTTCAGGCTTCGTACATGAGCGGAGCTTCCGGCTACAAGGAAGTATACCAGCTGTATAAGAAAGCTGAGGAGAAGTACTCCGAAAATCACAAGTTCACAAATTACGACGATATGGTTGATAAGGAAATTTACTTATCAACCAATGATACAGCAGCAGGAACGGGCGGAACTGTAACAAATGGTGCGTCCGATGGTGTGACTCGGGGAGAATTTTCTGACGCTGAGACTAAGAATGAAATTGTCACAGTTCCGGCTGGAGCAGCCGATGATATGAGAGGGGAAGCTCCGGAAATGCCGGAATCATCGCCGGTTGAAGTTGCTCCGGAGGAACCGGCAACAGAGATAGCTCCCGAAGAACCCATGGAAGAACCTCCCGTAACTGAGGATATTCCTGAGGCGACAGTCGAGCCGGAAGAAGATGAGGACGCTCCTGAGCACTCCGAAACTCACAATCAGGAGGAAGGCGTTCTTGAAGCCGATATCGTCAAGACAGACGGCGAGTACATCTACTATCTGTATAACGCTGATGGCGGTGCTCTTTCGTATGGTCTCGGTCTCAGCTCCTACTATAACGGAACATCCGCAAAGCTGAATATCGCCGCTGTTGATGACGGAAAGTTCAATTCTGCGGAGGCTATTGACATCGAGGTTACTTCCGATTACGCTTTCGGAGAGGGCTACACCGAAAAGAGCCTTTACGTCAACGATATGTATCTTTACAATGATATGCTTCTCGTTGTGGGAACTGTTTCCGGCAGCAAGGAGGAAGTGATTGAGGGTAGAAATAATGTATTTGATACGCTCATTGGTGACAGGATCAAGACGCCCGAATCAATTTATTTCAGCACAAAGAGTGCAGTTTTCGTATCGGTTTACACAACCGGCGAATCTCCGGAGCTTATCGACACATATTATCAGGAGGGCGCTTACGACGATGTGAGAATTGCTCCTGACGGCTATATGTACCTCGTTTCCGACTACACAACACAGCAGTTCAGCCACATTGACGACGAGGAACAGCTTGACAGCTATGTTCCAAAGTGCGGCGTGAGCAAGTCTGCGACATTCCTTGCACCTGAGGATATCCTCATGCCTGAGGAGGAGCTTGAGGAGGGAAATACTTTCAGCTGCACAGTTATCGGCAGTATTGACCTCAACACTTCCGGCGAGATCACAGCCGTTGATTCAAAGGCTCTTGCCGGATATACAGGCGAAATCTACAGCTCTGCCGGAAATCTCTACACCACGATCGGCTGGGATGATACAGAAATCACAAGAATCGCTATCGGTGAAGGAAGCATTACTCCGGCGGCAAACGGTAAGGTAGAGGGCAGAATCAAGGATCAGTTCTCAATGAGTGAATACGGCGGATACTTCCGCATTGCGACCACAAAGGATTCCTACGAGGATAAGGAACAGGAATACACATGGTACGATGAAAACGGAGAAGCCCACACTGAGAGCTATGTATCACACATCCATACAAAGCGTGACAACCGTGTTTACGTTCTTGATATGGACATGAATATCGTGGGAAGTCTTACTGACTTCGGCGTTGACGAGGAGATAAAGTCCGTTAATTTCAGCGGAAATACAGCCTATGTAGTAACTTATGAGCAGACAGATCCTCTCTTTGCAATTGATCTCAGCGATCCGGCAAATCCGGCTATCATGGACGAATTCAAGATTCTCGGATACAGCACCTATATGCAGCAGTGGACGGAAGGAAATCTTCTCGGCTTCGGCGTAGCCGCTGACGAGGACGGCATCGAAACAGGCATAAAGCTGACAATGTTCGACAACTCTGATCCGTATAACCTTGACGCTCTCGACACATACGAGATACTTCAGGACGACAACAGCTGGATAAATTCTGTGGCTGTATGGGAGAGAAAGGCTCTGCTTATCGCTCCAGAGAAGAATCTCATCGGTGTGCCGATAATGAAGGAAACATGGGCTTACGATTACGAATATCTGCAGTATGAAAGCGGATATGCGTTCTTCAATTTCGTGGACGGAGAATTCGTGTACAGAGGAACTATTGACAGTGAGTTTGAAGAATATAGCGAAAATGATATTTTCTGCCGTTCCGTATATGTAGGGGATTATGCTTATATTCTCTGCGGAAGCAAATTTATTGCAGTTGACATTCAGACAATGGAAATCACAGACGAAGTGAATTTCTGATAAATCAAATCCGGGATTTAATGCGTAATTATGGTGTTACTTCGGGATGAATTGAAAAATATATGTGACAGTAATCTGTAGGGGCGCACCCATGTGTGCGCCCGCATAATATAAAACATTGCATAATTCTCGACGAATCATCACAATCGCACAATGAATCAAAAAAATAAAAGGACACGGAAATTGAACCGTGTCCTTTTATTTCATCTGTTTATTTTTTGCTTTTCGCTTTTTTTACCGGAGCACCACCGGCTGGAACTGGTTCTTTTGGTGCCGGAGCATCGTTGTCATCATTTTTATCCATATATTCAAAATAGATCTTATAGAACGTAGCAGCAAGCGGAACGCCAAGTATCATGCCGAGGATTCCAAAAAGACCGCCGCCGAGAGTAACTGCTGCAAGTACCCAAATTCCTGGAAGTCCTATTGAAGAACCAACAACCTTCGGGTAAATGAGATTTGTTTCGACCTGCTGGAGAATTACAAGGAAAATAAGGAAGAACAGTGCTTGCTTCGGACTTTCCGTGCAGATAATGAATGCACTCAGACCGGCACCGGCGAAAGCTCCGACAATCGGGATAAGCGCCGTTACGCCTACGATAGTTCCGCACATAGCGGCATAAGGCATACTGAGTATTCTGGCACCAATGAATGTAAGCGAGCCGATGATGATAGCTTCGATAAACTGACCGATGAAAAATCCTGTAAAAGTATCGTGCGCAACCGAGAAGAAATGGTATATCTTTCGTGTTGTTGATTCTTTCATAAAGCGGTTCATAAGGCGGCATGAGTCATTCGAGAGTTTATCCTTGCGTGCAAGAAGGTAAATTGCAAAAATCGTGCCAAGAACGATATTTGTTACTGTAGAGGTCAGTGCTGCGATAAATGCAATGACAGAACTGAAAAGTCCGAATGCGCCGTCAGTAACCTTTGTGGCAATAGAAGCAGTATCAAGCTCGATGTCGCTCAGTTGTTCGTAGATATCCGGATATTCCTCCAGCTTGTTCAATGCCCAGTCCTTTACTTTGACGAAAAGAGGGGGGATTTCCGCATAAATCAGTTTGATTGCACTGATTATCTCAGGAATAATGATGTTGAGTATCAGGATTATTGTAGCAATAACTATTGCAAATGAGAGAAGAATACATACAGGTCGGCGTGTTTTCTCGATAAAACCTGTTTTTTTCTTCGGAAAGTAGTGCTTTTCAAAGAAATTCATGATAATATTGAAGATATACGCCATAATACAGCCGATAAAAAGCGGAGTAAGAGCGCTCAGGGCTAAAGCAGTGAAATTCTGTATCAGCCTGAAATTCTGCACGATAACACAGACGGCAACCGCAAGAAAGGCTATAAAGACGTAGCGTTTGATTTCTTTTTTGTCCATTCTGAAAAGTATCCTCCTGTTCCGTAATTTCTTTTTATTTTATAATAATTATGTGATAAAACAGTGTAGAAATTGTTAACTTTATGTGAACAGATTCCAGAGAAAATTTCTGGAATTTTTTCTTTACATTTCAGGATAAGTGTGGTATAATACTATTAATTTAAATTTCAGGAGGTTATTATCATGAACAAAATCAGAATCGGAATCGCAGGATACGGCAATCTCGGCAGAGGTGTGGAGCTTGCTCTCAGACAGAATGACGATATGGAGCTTGCAGGCATCTTCACAAGACGTGCTCCCGAAACAGTCAAGCCCATGACAGAGGGCGCACCTGTTTATCGCCTCAGTGACGCTGAGAATATGCAGGATAAGGTAGATGTTATGATAATCTGCGGCGGAAGTGCAACCGATCTTCCGGAGCAGACTCCTGAGCTTGCACAGTATTTCAACGTAATTGACAGCTTTGATACTCACGCAAGAATTCCCGAGCATTTCGCAAATGTTGATAAAGCCGCAAAGGAAGCAGGACATCTTGCTCTTATTTCACTTGGCTGGGATCCGGGACTTTTCTCACTCAACAGACTTTACGCAGAGTCGATTCTCCCTAACGGAAAGAGCTATACATTCTGGGGAAAGGGCGTAAGTCAGGGGCATTCTGATGCTATCAGACGTGTAAACGGCGTAAAGAAGGGAATTCAGTACACCGTTCCCGTTGAGGAGGCTATGGACGCAGTACGCTCCGGAAGTCAGCCTGAGCTTTCTACCCGTGAGAAGCATATAAGAGAGTGCTTTGTTGTAGCTGAGGATGGCGCAGATCTTGCAGCAATCGAGCACGAGATCAAGACAATGAAGAACTACTTTGATCAGTATGATACTATAGTAAATTTCATAACTGAGGAGGAGTTCGACGCTGTTCATAACAAGATGCCGCATGGCGGATTCGTAATGAGAAGCGGTATGACAGGTGACGGTGAAAAGACTCACCAGATGATAGAGTATTCACTTAAGCTTGAATCCAATCCGGAATTCACAGCAAGCGTGCTTGTGTGCTATGCAAGAGCACTTGCAAAGCTTAAGGCAGAGGGCAGAACCGGCTGTATGACAGCATTCGATATTGCTCCGGCATATCTTTCAAGGCTCAGCGGCGAGGAACTCAGAGCACAGTTACTCTGATAAGAGCGGCACTGTACGCAATACACATAAAAAGGGCGGATATCTGATATCCGTCCTTTTAATATGTCATCAAAGGATAACGGTGTTACGAATTACGCATATAAGTACTTGTCAAATGCAGAATAATATGATATAATAATAAAGAATAAATTCTGAACAGGAGGTCTGTATGAAATATACTCAGGGAAAATATATCATAGCTGAAAAAACAGCTATAGCACGAAATATATACAGCTTTACGATAAGCTGTCCGGAAGTTGCTCAGATAGCTGTGCCCGGACAGTTCGTACACATCAGGATAGGAAGCTTCACTCTTCGCCGTCCTATCTCTATCTGCGGAATTGACCCGGTAAAGGGGACTCTCCGCATTGTTTTCGAGATAAGAGGCGAGGGTACTTCAGCGATTGCCAATCTCAACAAGGGCGATGTAATTGATATGCTCGCTCCTCTCGGTCACGGATTTACTGTAAATCCTGATTTCAAAAAGGTCATTCTCATCGGCGGCGGTATAGGAACTCCTCCCATGCTTCCGCTTGCAAAGGCATATGGCGAAAAGGCTGTTGCAATTTCAGGTTTCAGAAATGCTTCTGCTGTTATTCTTCAGGAGGATTTCGCCGCAGCCGGAGCAGAAACTATCCTCTGCACTGACGATGGTTCAGCAGGAATCCACGGCTTTGTTACTCAGCCCCTTGAGGAACTTGTTAAGAACGGCGGAGTTGACGCAGTATTCGCCTGCGGACCTACTCCCATGCTGAAAAGAATTACTGAAATCTGCAAGGAAAATTCCGTTTACTGCGAAATCTCACTCGAAGAACGTATGGCTTGCGGAATTGGAGCGTGTCTCGGATGCGCCTGCAAAACAAAAAGAAACGATGAAGAATATTTCGCACACGTCTGCAAGGACGGTCCTGTTTTCAAGGCTGAGGAGGTGCTCTGGTAATGGCTGATCTTTCTGTAAAAATCTGTGGCGTTGACTTCAAAAACCCGATAATTCCGGCTTCCGGCGTTTTCGGATACGGTCATGAATACGAAGAGCTTTATCCTCTCAGCAAGCTCGGCGGTATCGCCACAAAGGGAACTACTCTCAACAGACGTACCGGAAATCTTGCTCCGAGAATAGCTGAAACTCCCTCAGGAATGCTCAATTCCGTCGGACTCCAGAATCCCGGAATCGACCACTTCATCGAAAAGGAACTGCCCTATCTGCTCACAAAGGATGTTACAATTCTTGCAAATATTGCCGGTTCTACCATTGAGGAATGTATTCAGGTAGCTGAAAAGCTTGAAAATACGGACGTTCACATGATCGAGCTGAATATCTCCTGCCCCAACGTAAAACAGGGCGGAGCGGCTTTCGGAACAAGCTGCGAAATGGCAGCTGAGGTTACACGTCAGGTGAGAAAGGCTACTTCAAAGCCGCTTATCGTGAAGCTTTCTCCAAATGTTACGAGCATCACTGATATCGCAAAGGCTGTCGAGGATGCCGGAGCTGACGCTGTTTCGCTGATAAATACTCTCCTCGGTATGAGGATAGACATCAATACCGGCAGACCGATACTCCGCAACAACGTCGGCGGAATGAGCGGTCCGGCTGTTTTTCCGATTGCTGTTCGTATGGTATGGCAGGTTGCAAACGCTGTCAAGATCCCTGTTATTGGTATGGGCGGAGTTTCCTCCGGTGCTGACGCCATTGAGCTTATGATGGCTGGAGCATCCGCTGTTCAGGTAGGAGCTGCAATTTTTACCGATCCATTTGCTCCGATAAAGATTATCGACGAAATGAACGATTTCCTTGACAGAAAGAATATCGCATCTGTCAGGGATATAATCGGAACTGTTCAGCCGTGGTGAGCTTCACGCTGAGAAAAGCGTGTTCTGACGATAAAAAACGCATAGAGGAACTTTTTATCGCAATGCTGGAAAGCATTTATACAGAAGCACAAAGCGGATACGAAACAGGTTATTTGGACAAATTTTTCACTGGCGGAGATGACTGGATATGCGCTGCTGAATGCAATGATACTATTATAGGCTACATCGCCATTGAGGTTCATAACGAAACGGAGAAATTTGTTTATCTCGATGATATTTCTGTATCAGAAGCCTTCCGCAGTAAGGGGGTAGGCTCGGCTCTTATAAAAAAAGCTGAATCGTATGCGGCTGAGATAAATGCCGCATATATCGCTCTCCATGTTGAAAGTTCAAACACATCTGCCCTGAAACTGTATGAACGACTCGGATATTCTGTTCGCTGCAATGAAGAAAACAGGTTTTTTATGCGGCATGATATCTGTTCCTCAGATCACGCTGATTTACAAACGGAGAATATACAATGATTATTATGTCAGTTGACTTCGGGGACGCAAGAACAGGCATTGCCGTCTGCGGCAAAAGCGAGCTTATCGCCTCGCCTGTCTGCGTTATCGCCGAAAAGGATTTCGATAAATGTATAGAAAAAACCGCTGCCCTTGCAAAAGAGCAGCGTGCTGAGCATATCGTGGTGGGATATCCCAAAAACATGAACGGTACTATCGGCGAAAGAGCCGAAAAATGCAGTCTTTTCGCTGAAAAGCTCGGTCAGCTCACCGGATGTCCTGTTACATTATGGGATGAACGGAATACTACAGTTTCCGCTCATTCTGCCCTTAATGTCACCAATACAAGAGGAAAAAAGCGCAAGGCTGTCGTTGACGCAGTCGCCGCCACGATAATCCTTGAAAGTTTCCTCAGCTACAGAAAAAATACCAGCGAAAGCTCTACATAAGGACGGATTTTATATCCTCAAAAAGGTTTCCGGCTGCTTTGATAGTTCTTCCGGCATTTTTCTTTATGCTGTATTTTTTCATGGGAGAAGCCGTTGATATCGCATAGCAGGCAAATCCAGCTGCTGCTCCGACTGCTGCTCCCTTTACAAGAGATTTTTTATCCATATATTACAACTCCAGTTCTGAGTATTTGCGGAATATCCGCTGTATTATTATCTGTACCGGAACGGAGCTTATTCACAAGGAGATTAAATGCATAATCTTAACATTGTTCTCGTCGAACCGCAGATTCCGCAGAATACAGGGAATATTTCCCGTACCTGCGCTGTTACCGGCGCAAGGCTTCATCTTGTGCGTCCGCTCGGTTTTGAAGTCTCGGACAAGCATCTGAAACGTGCCGGTCTTGATTACTGGGATAAGCTCGATATCACCTATTATGACGGTCTTGACGATTTCTTTGAAAAAAATCGTGACGGAAATTTTTTCTTCTTCACAACTAAAGGACGTCACGTTCACAGCGATGTTTCTTATCCCGACAACGCATATCTTGTGTTCGGCCGTGAGGATAAGGGACTTCCTGAGGATCTGCTCTATGCACATCCCGAAAGCTGCGTCCGCATTCCTATGCGTAACGAACTGCGAAGCCTTAATCTCTCGAATTCCGCTGCTATCGCTGTATATGAGGTACTGCGCCAGTGGGATTACCCCGATCTCTCCCGTGAGGGAAAGCTTACCCGCTTCACATGGGACGATCAGGAACTTTAACCAAGAAAGAAAGTGATAAATATGTCAAAAATTATGATACTTACCGATAGCTGCTGTGATCTTCCGCTTGAAACTATTCAGGAACTTGGTATCAAGGTTCTTCCGTTCAGGCTTACAGTGAACGGCGAAACCTTCCGTGAGACTTTCGACAAGACAAATCAGGAAATCTACGATATCATGTCCAAAACGGATGAGATTCCCAAGCATGCAATGATAAATCCTATCGAGTTTGAAGAAGCATACAAGGAAATCTACGATCAGGGTTATACAGATATTATCAGTGTTTCCATAAACTCAAAGGGTTCTGGCACATACAATAATTCCCTCATCGCAAAGAAGGATTTCTTTGAGAATAACCCCGAAGCTAAGGGAAAAATCAAGATTTACAACCTCGACTCAAAGTGCTACACTGTTTTCTACGGCTACCCTATCATGGAGGCTGTAAAGAAGATACGCAAGGGCGCAGACGCTAAGGAAATCGTTGCGTATCTTGAAGACTGGTTCAATGTGTGCGGTATCTATGTTGTGCCGTATAATCTTAAATATGCAAGAAAATCAGGCAGAATTTCCGCTGCCGCTGCATTTGCCGGAGAGCTTCTCGGACTTAAACCCATTATCCTCTTTGCCGACGGAAATACAGAAATTGTAGAAAAAATCAGAGGCGAAAAGAACATCGTTCCGAAACTCGTTGACTGCGCTGAAAAGAATATGACTCCGCAGACTCCTTACCTTATCATTCACGGACGTGACAACACTCTTGCAAAGGAAATTGAAAAGGAGCTTATCAAGCGTACCGGCAGAAAGGCTGAAATGTTCGGCTCAATCGGTGCTGCTGTTGCTTCTAATATCGGTCCGGATGTTGTGGCTGTTCTTGTACGCAGAAAAAATAAGTGAATTACAGGGCGGATAATATCCGCCCTAAGCGTGTCGATAAACATATTTTTTTGCGGGCGAACACAGTTCGCCCTTGTTGATTTATCGGGCATTTTTGTGTTATGCGAACGCCCAATATGCGTCCCTACTTTTAATTTTGAATAGGAGCATTTAATATGTACATTCCAGAAATACCAAATAATAGTTTGACTAAAGAAATAACAAAAATAGTTGAACTATGCAAGAAACTTGAGCCTGAATATTTAAATGGAACGGCAAAATTTAACGCCCCCGTTAGTGAAGGAGAATTATCAAAATGGGAAAATGATAATAGTATTATGATTCCAGAAAGCTGTAAGGATTGGCTTCGTTTTTCAAATGGTTCGGATATACTTAATGGACTCATGATTAGTTATAGTTTATCTGATTTTGTTACCGAATGTGACGATATTCCAAAAGATTTAGTTGTTATTGGTAATATAATAGGTGATGGTGAATTTATTTGTTTCTCAAAGGAAACAAATAAAATTATTTTAGAGGATCATGGTAATTTAGATGAATATAATTGTTTAAATGATATAATAAATCGAGTTGTACGGATAATGCAAGAAAAATGTGGATTATCTGCAAGTTCAATAAGTATTTTAGAAATGATGGCTAAAAAAGCAAGAGAAAAGAAAATTCGTAATTGTGACACCCCTGACGGGAAAGATTAAAATAATTTCCGTCTGTAATTTGTAGGGGCGAACGCCCAATATGCGTCCCTACTTTTAATTTTGAATAGGAGCATTTAATATGTACATTCCAGAAATACCAAATAATAGTCTGACTGAGGAAATCAAAGAAATAGTGCGTTTAAGTCGGCAGCTTGAAGAAAATTACAATTTCGAGTATAATCCTCCAGTAACAGAAGACGAGCTTACTGCGTGGGAAAACGAGAATCAGATCATAATACCTGAATCAGTTAAGGATTGGCTTAGATTCTCAGGATATTCAAACATTTGCAGTGAACTTGTTATAATAAAGAGCGTCAAAAGTTTTGAAGTTGGATGTGAGTTGATTTCTGATGAATTTGTAATAATAGGCGAAGTGATAGGCAATGGTGAATTTCTGTGCTTCTCAAAGAAAACGGGAGAAATTATTCGTGAGAATCACGGGGAAATTACCAGGCTAAAATCCTTTGAAGATTTTCTAACGAACACAGTAATAAGAATGCTAAAAAAAAGTTGATGAAATGGTGAGAGTTTTTCGCTTTTAAAAAGACTAAGTTATAGAGAGGCATCTCAGGATAAACAATACCAATACGATATCATAAGGAGAATTGTATTTATGGATAACGGTGCAAGTAGCTACCGCCGTTTCCTTTCAGGGGATAAAGAAGGTCTGTCTGAAATTATCCGTCAGTACAGCGACGGACTTATCTTCTACATAAACAGCTTTGTCAGAAATATCACTGCCGCAGAAGATCTGACAGAAGACGTTTTCGCTGAACTCATTGTAAAAAAACCTAAATTCTCAGGAAAAAGCACTTTCAAAACATGGCTTTATTCCATTGCAAGAAACATTACGCTCAATTATCTGAAGCATTATTCACGCTTTTCAGATGTTTCGGCTGATGATATGTACGATATTGCTGATGATTCTGATCCGGAACAGCTCTATCTTAAAGAGGAACAGAAAAAACAGATTCATCAGTCTGTTTCTAAACTTAACCCCGATTACCGGCAGGTACTTCATCTCGTGTGGTTTGAAGGATTTTCCAATGAAGAAGCAGCAAATATAATGAAAAAATCGAAACGTCAGATCGAAAACCTGATATACAGAGCTAAACAGGCTTTGAAAGCTGAACTCGGAAAGGATGGCTTTGATTATGAGATCTTATGAAGAAATTGAAAAAAACGCCTATAAAAAGGCGGAAGTTCGTCTTGCTGAAATGCGGCGCAGAAATACACTTATAAAAAGAACTGCACTTTCTTCTGGAATATGTGCGGCGGCTCTTACCGGAGTATGGTTTGTTTCCGGCGAAAGCACAAGGGATTCATTCAAGAAAAAGCACGATGAAAATATCGTTACTGATGAAGAAATGCCGTCCGAAGAATACAGCGAACAAATATTAATTACGACTACAACTGCGGAAATTTCTTCAATAAGTAAGACTACAGCAGCGTCAGCTGCTCCTTCAACGGACGCTCCGGAGAGAACTATGGTCACGGTCACGACCTCGGCTGCGGATAATACTTTGACAGACGTTCCGGAAGAAACTGCCGTTACGACGACTGAAAATATTCCGGAAGAAAATACGGTCACGACTTCTGCAAAAACTACAGAGCGGACAACAAAGAAAACTACGTCAGCAACGACGGCAAGGCACACAACAACGAGGACTAGTGAAGTCTTACCGCTGATAACGACTTCAAAAACAACGGCAAGACCAAAGACTACTTCTAAAAGACCGACAAGAACTACAACCACAGAAATTCCCGACAGAACAACGCCGACAATAGATGAACCTGTACCAGTGACAACAACAACCCGCAAAATACAGGAGGTAATGACAACAACAACTATGAAGGACAGCTGCGCAATGAATCCGCCACCGGATACATCAACTTCTCCTGAGCCGCCTGCCGGAGAGTATACAGTAGTATATATCGAAACACCCGGAGAGGCAGAGCAGATTTACAAAACGATCACCAATAAAAACGGTGAGCAGTATCAATATGTTAAAACCGGAATAATTGCCGGATTGATCGACGGAAGTAACTCCAGTTTATTTTTATCAGTTTACGATCCGGAGAAAAATGTAATTTATCAAGCTAATCCAGCGATGCTCGTGATGACGGACAATACGATCGCATTGAAATTTGGTGAACATTCAAGATACTGGTTGTTTTATCAACTTGTAGTGTAATGCTGCCAGAATTATCTTAAGAAAAAATATAATTACAGGACTTATATGGGGGAACTGTGTCAGCCGGTGAGATAAATAAAAAGCAGAAAGATGTTAAAATGAATTACAATATCAGAAAAATCCGTGAGGATGAATACAAACTTTTAGACGATTTTATTTATGAAGCGATTTTTATTCCGGAGGGTGTAGAGCTGCCGCCAAAATCTATCATAAATCAGCCTGATTTACAGGTATATATCAAGGATTTCGGAAAAGAAAAGGATGATATATGCTTTGTTGCGGAATCTGACGGAAAGATAGTCGGAGCAGTATGGGTGCGTGACATGAACGATTACGGACATATCGCTGACGGTGTACCGTCATTTGCAATTTCGCTTTATAAGGAGTACCGTAATTTTGGAATAGGTACAAGGCTTATGGAAACAATGCTCAGCGAGCTGAAAAACAGGGGATATGTGAGAACTTCCCTTGCAGTTCAGAAAGCTAATTACGCCGTGAGGATGTATAAGAAAGTCGGATTTGAGATCATTGACGAAAACGATGAAGAATACATCATGGTTTGTGAATTGAAGTCTGTATAAATAAAAAGCCACATCTGAATTTACGCAGATGTGGCTTTGAATTATTTGACTTTTTCGCTGTTTTCCCAGTCCTGAAGCTGCCATCTGCCGCTTTCAAACTGGTGAAGATCGCAGTCGTAATATACACGGGAATCAGGAGCGTTTTCCTTAGTAGGAACAGACACACAGTTGAAGGTTTTGCCGTCAGTAAATACATATATATCTGCGGAAGCATCGCCTTCACCGCCGCCGCCGTAAAAATCAAAGTCATAGTCAAAATCCTTGCCGAAATATTCTTCGGCAATTTTTATTGCAGTTTCTTTGTTATCAGCGTCAATTTTATCCTTTTCTTCCTGTGATTTGCAGCTGCCGAGTGAAATCAGCAGTCCGGTGCTTAAAACAGCACACATTATAGTTGAAAATTTTTTCATAGTAAGTTCCTTTGCCTTGTTAGTGTTCAGTAATTATTCAGCCAATTCTTTTTGAAAATCTTCGTATTCTCCTATTATTCTGAGATTAACACCTTTTTCATCTTTTAAGTATATATCGTTAATACCAATCATATCAGGATTTTTATCATCGACGTAACATATTGCAATAGAAAGTCTGAGAATTTTTCCGCTTTTTAACTCTATACCATAAATATCGCCATCAAAACGTCTAAGAAAGTAAGTTCCATGATTTACACCATATCCCATTTCGTCAGTTCTCAATCTTTCGTATTTTACAGATTCGCTGTCATAAATCTCAAAAGCTTTGTCGATCTGCATATCAAGAGAAAAATCCTTGGCTATTGCAGGAGCGAACATTTCTTTTAAGCCTTCTTTATCATGATTGTCGAAGCATTCAAGCACTTCAAGCGAGCGGTTTTCCGTTAATTTTTTAAGTTTTTTGTATGTGCGTGTGCCGGCGCTTCGTGGATCAAGATTATTCAAACTTATTTCAGCATCCTTTAAATCAATTGCTTTTTCGCAAGAAGATAATGAAATCAGCATAAGCATTGAAACTATTATGTTAAGAATCTTCATAAATCAGTCTCCTTTGCTGCTTAGTGTGCGGTTGTAAGACATACTTTTGCGAAAAATCCCTGTCTTTTGAGATCATCACAGCACTTATGAGCAATATCGCTGTTGGTGAAAAGTCCGAAAACAGCAGAACCGCTTCCGGTCATAACAGCAGAGAGTGCTCCCATAGACTTCATGGTATTCTTAATCTGTGAAACTTCATCAAGGTCAATTGCGTCTTCAAAGAGATTTCCGAAATATCTGTAAGCATTGTCGGGATCGTTTCTGATAATCTCAGCAAGCTTTTCTGCGTCCGGATGAACAGGAGATTCAAGCCCGTCAACAGCCTTGTAAGCCTGTGCAGTTGAAACTCCCTGAATTCCCTTTGCAATAACGAGGATTCTTCCGGAGTAGTCCGGCAGAGGAATGATTTCCTCGCCGATACCGGATACAAAGGCAGTTCCGCCGGTGAAGAAAAACGGCACATCCGCACCGATTTTCTTGCCGACAGCTTCAAGAGCCGGAATATCAAGTTCTGCGCCGGTCAGCTTGTTGAGACAGCTGATAACAGCGGCAGCATCAGTACTTCCGCCGCCCATTCCTGCCTGAGAGGGAATACCCTTGTTTATGATGATATCGCATCCCTTGCCGGAGCCGATCGTATCAAGGAAAAGTCGTGCTGCTTTGTAAGCAATATTTTTTTCTCCGCCGGGAACAGGATCAGCCTGTGCGAATTCTTCCGGCAGGATACAGCTTACATTTATTTCACCGGAAGCATTCAGTTCAACGCTGACATCATCGTAAAGTCCGACTGTCTGGAACACGCTTTTTATGGAATGGTAGCCGTTTTCGAGGATTCCGCAGACATCGAGAGCAAGATTTATTTTAGCCGGAGTTTTAATTTTCATGATGTTCACCATTCAGTTTTTTCAGGAATCTTTCAATACGGTTCATAGCTTCCATGAGGTGTTTGAGAGAGTATGCGTAGGAGATTCTTATATATCCTTCTCCGCTGTCACCGAAAGCATTTCCGGGAACAGTCGCAACCTTTTCCTCAAAGAGAAGACGCTCACAGAATTCTTCACTGGAAAGTCCGGTGCTTTTAATGCAAGGGAATACATAGAAAGCGCCCTCGGGATTAAAGCAGGTCAGTCCAAGACGGTTGAATTCATTTACGAGATAGCGGCGTCTGATATCGTATTCGTCCACCATTTTCTGAACCTCTTTATCGCATGATTCAAGAGCTTCAATAGCGGCATTCTGGCTGATATAGGGACTGCACATGATTCCGTATTGATGGATTTTTGAGATCTGCGTAACAATAGGCTCCGGAGCAGCAACGTAACCGAGTCTCCAGCCTGTCATTGCATAGGCTTTTGAGAAGCCGTTTACATAGATAGTACGTTCTGCCATGCCTTCCATTTCGATAATGGAGTAGTGCTTTCTGCCGTATGTAAGCTCAGAGTAGATTTCATCGGAAAGAATCATGATATCCGTATTTCTGAGGAATTCAGCAATAGGTTCAAGATCTTCCTTAGTCATGATAGCACCGGTAGGATTGTTCGGGAAGGGAATGATAATAAGCTTTGTTTTGTCAGTTACCTTGTCCTTGAAATCTTCCAGAGTAAGCTTGAAGTTGTTTTCAAGTCTTGTCGGAACGGAAACGGGAACACCTCCAGCAAGCTCAACAAGGGGAGCATAGCACACGAAGCAGGGTTCAACTACAAGAACCTCATCGCCGGGATCAATCATACCTCTGAGTGCAAGATCAATAGCCTCAGATCCGCCGACAGTGATAAGAATTTCATCTTCAGGGCAGTATTTTACGCCGTGCTTTTTTTCGATATTGCGGCTTACTGCTTCTCTGAGAGGAGCAATACCCTTATTAGGTCCGTAGATAACGTGTTTTCTTTCAAGAACCTGAATAGCAGCCTTTCGTATCACCCATGGGGTAGAGAAGTCTGGTTCGCCTACGCCGAGACTGATAACGCCTTCCATAGTACCAGCAATATCAAAGAATTTTCGTATGCCGGAGGGCTTGATGTTTTTTATTTTATTGGAAAGTACTTTATCGTAATCAAACACTATTAACCCAGACCCCTTTCATCATGTTCTTCTTCGTTAATGAAGATGCCTTTTTCCTTGTATTTTTTAAGAATGAAGTGTGTGGAAGCAGAGAGAACTCCCTCAATAGTGGAGAGTCTTTCCGAAACAAAGAGAGCTACATCCTTGAGGTTATTTCCCTTTACCTCAACTGCGAGGTCGTATGCACCGGACATCAGGCTGACACTTTCGACCTCATCGTACATCATGATAGTATTTGCGATAACGTCAAAGCCGCAGTCACGCTGAGGAGTTACCTTAAGCTGAATTGTAGCATATACTATGGAACTGTCATATTTTTCGTCATCTACGATAACGCTGTATCCCTTGATAACACCCTCGTCTTCAAGCTGTTTGATTTTCTTTCCTGCTTCTTCTGGGGATATTCCGAGAATTTCGCCAAGAGCTGTATCTGAAATACGGGCATTCTGCTGTAAGATTTTTACAATATCATTCATAAATAAAATCCTTTCGTTAATCAGATTATTTTCAAAAGATCGTTTTGAATCAGATCTCTATAAAATGAGGTTTTCTGTTTTTGAAATAGCACAGGCGATCGAAGCCTGCCGCTCGTGCTATAGCGAATCCGTCAGCGGCATTTTTGGCGATATCCTTGACCGTATGAGCGTCTGAACCGACAGTAACGAGCTTTCCGCCGAGATCACGGAACATCTTGACATATTTCAAGTCGGGGAAGGTATCTCCGAAGCCCTGACGTATGCCGGAGGTATTTATTTCAATTCCCTTATCTTTAGCGGCAAGTTCACGGAAACTTTCTGCAATTATATCGTCAAAGTGACTTATATCGGGACAGATGTTGTGTCTCTGCTTCATGTATCTCAGACAGTAGGTGAGATGACCTACGACATCGGGAATACCGCTTCTGCAAAGCTCATAAATTTCCTTGAAATAGCGTTCCAGCAGATCGTATATTTCGTCCATGGACATTTTCTCATAATCTATGTAATAGAAATCCTTTTCTCCGACTATCTGATGAACTGAACCGATAATGAAATCAAGTCTGTCATCTGAGGCTGCAATTGCGGCGGCTTCGGTATCATGAAGGATCTGTCCGAGTTCAGTTCCGCAGATAAGATTTATTTTTCCGCTGTATTTTTCCTTTAAAGCGGTAACTGCTTCAACTGAACGTTTGAAGTCCTCTGCGTAGTTGAAGTGGTCGAAAAGCTCGGTATTCTGATAGTGTTCCTCCGGATGCCATGTACTGCATTCACAGTGATCGGTAATGGCATACGCAGCCAGATCAAGTTCAACAGCACGTTCTATCATTTCGTTGATATCAGCGTCGGAATCCATAGAAAACTGAGTATGTGTGTGGCAGTCGATATACTTCATAATTACACCATCCAAAAATTTATTACATCTATTATATCATATTTTTTCAGATGTTTCCACATATTTTATAGTAAAAAAATAAAATTATATTAAAGCCTTTCTTTATTCATAAATATGTGCTATAATGTATAAAGTAATATTATATTTTTTATAAAGGAGATTTTTAATATGCGTGCAGTAGTTACTGTAATCGGTAAGGATACTGTTGGTATCCTTCATAAGGTAAGCGGAATCTGTTCAGATTTCAATGTGAATGTTATCGAGGTTACCCAGAGCGTTCTTCAGGATATGTTTGCGATGATAATGCTTGTGGATATTTCCGCAATAAACGGGGATTTTTCAGAGCTGGTTGATAAAATGACTGATCTCGGAACAAAGCTTGGTCTTTCTATCCATACACAGCATGAGGACATATTCAACTCAATGCACTCTGTATAAGATCACGAAAGGAAACAGATAATGCTTAACGTATATAATATACTTGAAACTATCCGTATGATTCAGGATGAATGTCTTGATATACGAACAATAACAATGGGAATTTCCCTTCTTGACTGCATTGATACTGATATCGACCGTGCCTGCGAAAAGGTATATGAGAAGATAGTACGCTGTGCAAAGGATCTCGTTCCTGTTGGACAGAGAATCGAAAAGGAATACGGAATTCCAATCATCAACAAGAGAATTTCTGTTACACCGATAGCTATGCTTGCAGCTGCCTGTCCGGGACAGAATCCTGTTAAGTTTGCAAAAGCACTCCAGAAAGCTGCTGATACCTGCGGAGTAAACTTTATTGGCGGATATTCTGCCCTCGTACATAAGGGATTCAGTGCCGGAGACCGTGCACTTATCGAATCTATCCCAGAGGCACTTGATATCACACAGAATATCTGTTCATCTGTAAATATCGGTTCAACAAAGTCCGGAATCAATATGGACGCTGTAGCTCTTATGGGAAGAATCGTCAAGGAATCTGCTGAAAGAACTGCTGACCGTGATTGTATCGGTCCTGCAAAGCTTGTTGTATTCTGCAATGCCGTTGAGGATAATCCTTTCATGGCAGGAGCATTTCACGGCGTCGGTGAGCCAGACTGCGAAATTCATGTAGGCGTATCCGGTCCTGGTGTAGTCCGTGCTGCACTTGCAAAGTATCCGGAAGCTTCTATAAATGAACTGGCAGATATCATCAAAAAGACTGCATTCAAGATCACAAGAATGGGACAACTTGTCGGTGCAAGAGCGTCTGAACTGCTTGGAGTTCCATTTGGTATTGTTGATCTTTCACTCGCACCTACACCTGCCATTGGAGATAGTGTTGCTCATATCCTCGAAGAAATGGGACTCGAGCAGTGCGGTACTCACGGCACAACAGCTTGTCTTGCAATGCTCAATGACGCTGTAAAGAAGGGCGGAGTTATGGCTTCATCAACAGTCGGAGGTCTTTCAGGAGCATTCATTCCTGTTTCAGAGGATGCCGGCATGATCGATGCAGCAGTTGCCGGAACTCTCAGCCTTGAAAAGCTTGAAGCAATGACAGCTGTATGCTCAGTAGGACTTGACATGATAGTTGTTCCCGGAGATATCACTTCCGAGACTATTTCTGCTATTATCGCTGACGAAGCCGCTATCGGCATGGTGAACTCAAAGACTACAGCTGTACGTCTTATTCCGGCTATCGGAAGAAAAGAAGGTGAAACTCTCGAATTCGGCGGACTTCTCGGAAGCGGCCCTGTAATGCCTATCAAAGATAAATCGTCTGCTAAGTTCATAAGCCGTGGAGGAAGAATTCCTGCGCCCATGCAGAGCCTTAAAAACTGATATGGATATCGGTCATGCAGCCGGACTTTTCGGTGCCGGAAGTGTTCATTCGTATGCGGAGCTGAAAAGCGGTCATATCAATCAATCATTTCTGCTGGAATGTTCCGGCGGCAGATATATTCTGCAGTCACTGAACCGTGATATATTTAAATATCCGGAGATAATCGCAGAAAATACAGAGCTGATTTTAAAGGCGTTTTCTGAAAATCTCGACTGTGGAGTACAGATTCCTGTCTTTCTTGAGCACAACGGAAGTATGTATCTGAAAGAAAACGGCGAAATATGGCGGATGTACAGCTATATCGAGCCGACAGGGGAGTATTCTGCCTATATGCACGGTTTTGCTGTCGGACGCTTTCTGAAAGTGCTTAATTCCGGCGATATGAAACTGAAAGTTCACATGAAGCTTCATGAATTCGATCTTCCGCTGCCGATGAGGAACATTCACGGCGATACGAAAGCGGACAACGTGATTTTCGGAGAATCTCCGGCGGTAATTGACCTTGATACGGCTTCAAGAGGCTATGCTTTTGTGGATTTTGGCGATATGCTGCGATCTGTAACATCGGAGGTCTTTGATATACAGAAGATTTCTGCAGCTGTCAGTGGTTTTGCCGAAGGTGCCGGAGGACTGCTTACAGATGATGAGATAGATACTCTTTATGACGGAACTCTGCTTATAATCAGCGAGCTTCTGGAAAGATACCGTGAGGGAATTAAGAATTTCCCCAATAAATCACCGGAGCAGTGTCTTGAACGCCAGAGACAGCTTGCAACGCAGATCGATGATTT
Organism: Ruminococcus sp.; assembly: GCA_017461395.1. Classification (GTDB taxonomy): domain Bacteria; phylum Bacillota; class Clostridia; order Oscillospirales; family Ruminococcaceae; genus Ruminococcus. Next base: position 1,849 of record JAFTYF010000067.1, on the reverse strand, counting down.
TCGCACACATGAGGATGAAATTTCCTCCATTGTCCGGACAATCTTCGGAAAAGGCAATAAGTGAATATAATAGTAAGGGAAAAGAGTAATTCTTTTCCCTTTAATATTGTCAACTATTGCCAATGGAGGAATTATTATGGCAACTTTCTATAATCAGGCTACCTTGTCATATAATGGCAATATAGCAAGCTCCAATATCACAGCAGGAGAGATTCTTGAGAATCTCTTTGTAACAAAAACTCCCGTAAACAGCAGTTATTCAGCTGACAGAGATAACAGCTATGTTATAAGTATCGTCAACAACAGCTCTGTAAGCTATGACAACGTAACTATTACCGATGATCTTGGTGAGTACGTTTTCAATCCGCCAAACGATACTGTAGTACCGCTGACATACATCACTGGTACTGCAAGATATTTTGTGAACGGAATTCCGCAGGCAGATCCGGTTGTTACATCTGATAATCCGCTTATCATTACAGGAATCAGTGTTCCGGCAGGCGGAAATGCAGTTATTGTGTATTCTGCCCGTGCAAACAGCTTTGCTCCGCTGGGCGAGGACGCTTCAATAACTAATACCGCAACAGTAAGCGGTGAAGGCTTTTCAGATATTTCTGCCACGTCAACAACTACACCGGAGAACACCGCATTCCTGTCAATCAGCAAGTCGCTTAGTCCGGCTGCTGTCGAGGAAAATGGCAGAGTGACCTACACCTTTACTATTCAGAATAACGGAGGTACCGCTGTAGAGGCATCTGATGATGTTATATTCAGAGATGATTTTACTCCGCCCCTCACTGATCTTACAGCTCAGTTCAATGGAACTTTATGGACAGAAGGCGTAAATTACGATTATTCCGAAGCAACAGGCGTGTTCACATCTCTTGAAGGACAGATTATTGTTCCGGCTGCGACTTATGTTCAGGATCCCTCAACGGGCACTTGGTCAGTTCAGCCCGGTATCAGTACCCTCGTGATTACCGGAAATATCAGCTGAATCCCGAATTAATGCTTAAATGACGAATGCCGCACAGAGTATGCTTTGTGCGGCATTTTTTGTATCAGTCTTTTGTATATGCTTCCGGATGTGGAAGAAACGGATACATTTCCTCATAGGAGAGTAGTTCGCTGTGATTTTCAGATCCAGCGGGGATAAGTCCGGTCATATCGCCCCATGAAGCGGACGGGCAGACATATTCAAGGTCATTTTTGTCCGGTTCAGGGACAGGGATTTTTTTATAATTCATAATATCATCTCCCGAAGATATTATATCCTCAGAAGCTGAAAATATTATGGATATTCTATTGATTTTCAGGGGAAAATATGGTAAAATAATTACAGCAGTTACCCTATATAATTTACGGAGGTATAATGATATGAGCGAAAATATGGACAAGGATCTCGAAATGAACGAGGAAATGGAAGATAACGGCAGCTTTATTACTCTTACTGACGATAACGGCGAGGATGTTTCGTTTGAAGTTCTCGATCTGATTGATTACAAAGAACGTGAATTTGCAGTTCTTCTGCCTTTTGAGGATACAGAGGATGAGGTTGTTATCCTTGAGGTAATTCCCGGCGCAGACGAAGAAACAGACGAATTTATTTCTGTTGATGATGAAGCGCTTCTGGAGGAAGTTTTTACAGAATTTCTGAAAAGAGCAGATGATGAAGAATAATGAAAAAGACGGCACATATGCCGTCACCCGAGCCTATGAAAAAAAGTCTGTAAAAAATCGGTAAACTGTGATAAAATAGAATTAATATCATAGTAGGAGGCTGATTTATTATGGGAAGAAGAAAAAGAGAACCAATGAGCGAAGGGAAGAAGAATATCATCGGAATGCT
>JAFTYF010000066.1 GCA_017461395.1 Ruminococcus sp. | reverse complement strand
GGAATTAAAAATGTAAAGGATTCCGTGAAGTATACACTCTTTGAGAGCAGCAATCTTTTTGAGGATATGGGATTTATTTATCTAGGACCTGTCAACGGTCATGACCTTGAGGAGCTTGAAGAAGTAATGCGCATGGCTAAAACATATGATGAACCGGTGCTCATCCATGTTAAGACTGTCAAGGGAAAGGGCTATGCTCCGGCGGAAAATAACCCCGGTGAATATCACGGAATATCACGTTTTGACATAGAAACAGGAAATCCGGAAGTATCTGCGGATAAGTGTTTTTCCACAGTTTTCGGACATGAGCTTGTAAGACTTGCACGAAGGGATAACCGTATAACTGCAATTACGGCGGCAATGAAATACGGAACAGGCTTGCAGGAATTTTGCAGTCATTTTCCGGAGAGATTTTTTGATGTAGGAATTGCAGAACAGCACGCTGTCACGTTTGCAGGCGGCCTTGCATCAATGGGGCAGATACCGGTTTTTGCGGTGTATTCCTCATTTTTGCAGCGTGCATACGATCAGCTTGTGCATGATGTTTCCATCGGGAATCTCCATGTCGTTCTTGGAATCGATCGTGCCGGAATTGTAGGAGAGGACGGAGAAACTCATCAGGGACTTCTTGATGTTCCGATGCTGACTACGATAAAAAATACAACGATTTATTCGCCGTGTTGTTATGAGGAACTCAGACTTTGCATGAAACAGGCGATTTTTGAAGATAAAGGGCTTGCAGCTGTACGTTATCCCAGAGGTGGAGAACCGGCTGCTTATGAAAGCGGATATCTTTCCACTGATCATGTCTTTATAAGTCGTGGATGCAGTGATATTCTAATTATAACCTATGGACGCATTTTCAGTGAAGCACTCAGAGCGCAGGAAATTCTTCTTTCTGAGGGAATAAACTGTGATATTCTGAAGCTTACAAGAATATGGCCGCTTGCTGACGGACTTACAGATGAAATTTCCGCCTATAAGCAGATAGTTTTTTTCGAAGAATGTATGGACAGCGGAAGTATTTCCGAAAAAGTTGCTGATATCCTTGCTGAATCTGGATTTGCCGGCAGATATTCAAGATCTGCAGCAAGCGGATATGTAAAGCAGGCTTCTGTGAAGGACTGTCTTGATGAGCTTGGACTCACAAGCGGAAAAATGTCAGAATTCATCAGGAAAGGGTGCAGGAAAAATGGCAAGGCTTGACTGTGTTCTCGCCGCAAGAGGAATTGCCTCCAGCCGCAGCAGTGCAAAGGAAATGATTCTTTCCGGAGCCGTGACTGTAAACGGCAAAGCTGTCAAAAAGCCTTCTGCCGAAATATCTGACGGCGATATTGTGGAATCCTCAGTACAGCAGATCTATGTCGGCAGAGGAGCGCTCAAGCTTGAAAAAGCAGCCGAATTTTTTGATATAAGCTTTGATGGAAAGATATGTCTTGATATCGGTGCATCTACAGGTGGCTTTACTGATTTCATGCTGAGAAATGGTGCGGCAAAAGTTTATGCTGTTGATGTAGGCAGCGATCAGCTTGCTGTGTCACTTCGGGCAGACAGCCGTGTTGTAAGTATGGAAAAAACAGATATTCGAAACGTTTCTGCCGATAATCTTGGCGGCTGTGTTGATTTTATTTGTACAGATGTTTCATTTATATCGCTAAAAATGATACTTCCGAAAATCTATGAGCTTCTCAAAGACGGCGAAACAGCGGCTGTGCTGATAAAGCCGCAGTTTGAAGCCGGAAAGAGCAATATTGGCAAGCATGGTATTGTAAAGGATCAGAAAGTTCATGTGAATGTTCTTGCCGATATAGAACGATTTTCGGCAGAACTCGGACTTATTCCGGAAGGATTCTGCTGTTCTCCGATAAAGGGCGGAAGCGGAAATATCGAGTATCTTATGAAAGTTAGAAAAAATATTGGAAATCGCATAGTATGCGATTTCAAGGAGCTTGTATCAGATTCATTCAAAAAACTTTAAGGAGTTACTATGAAAGCAGCATTATATCCTAATTTTCAGAAAAAAAATGCTCTTCCTTGTGCAAGGGAGGTCTGTGATATACTCAGCCGTGAGGGAATAGATGTCTGCGTGAGCAGTGATTTTCAGCAGGAGTTTTCTGACAAAAAAGGCATTATATATGAGGATATAGAAGAATCAGCAAAAACAGCAGATTTTGTCATTGCTATCGGCGGCGACGGAACTATTCTCCGCTGTGCGAAGCTTCTTACGGGAACAGACACGAAGCTTCTCGGAATAAATACCGGTACACTCGGATTTATTGCCAGCCTTGAGTCAGATCAGCTTGATAAGCTTAGTCTGCTTAAAACCGGAGGATATGAGATATCTGAAAGAATGACGCTTGATATTATTTTGCACCGCGACTCCGGTGATATGATATATACTGCACTCAATGAAATATCCGCACGCTCAGGAAGTTTTCGCATTTGTGATTTTGAGGTGTATTCCGATAATTATCTTGTAGGAAAATACCGTGCTGACGGAGTGTTGTTCAGTACGCCGTCGGGATCTACAGCATATGCGCTTTCAGCCGGCGGACCTGTTATTGAGCCAGATCTTGAATGTATTGAAATGACGCTTATCTGTCCGCATTCTTTGTTTTCAAGAGCAACTGTATTTGCTGCTGGAAGAAAACTCAGACTGACCGACCGTACATCCAACGGCGAAAATATGGTGGTTTGCGTGGACGGAGAACTTTATTTCAAGCTTCACGAAAATGAATCAATTGATATAAAAAGAGGACGCCATAATATCAAATTCGTTAATCTTATAGGAAATTCATTTCACGAATCACTGTGTAAAAAGCTGTGTAAACCGCTTAAATAAGGAGAAATTATGAAAAATCGCAGGCATGAAGCAATACTTGAGATAATATCCAGACAGCCTGTCTCGACGCAGGAGGAGCTTATCATGCTTCTGGAGCGGAGGAATATAAAAACTACGCAGGCAACACTTTCTCGTGATATACAGCAGCTATCGCTTGTAAAGCAGCGAGACGAATCCGGTACGGTGAGATATATGCTTCCGGTGTCTGCTGTCAAGGAGAAAACACTGTTTCAGGAGGCAGTGCTGTCAGTAGACTATGCTATGAATACGATCGTTCTTAAATGCCGTGCTGGAATGGCACAGGGAACGTGCGCAGCAATTGATTCGGTAAATCATGAGGGCGTTGTCGGAACGATAGCCGGAGATGATACGATTTTTATTCTTGTCAGAAGTGAAGCGGATGCGAAGAAGCTTTCAAAAAAATTCAGAAGCGAGCTTTTCCCAGGGAGATGATTCTACTAAATGCTGAAGGAAATCTATATACAAAATCTTGCTGTTATCCGTGAGGCGGTAATTCCGCTCAATGGCAGCCTTAATATATTTACCGGCGAGACCGGTGCCGGTAAATCCATTCTTATAAACGGTATAAATGCTGTTTTAGGTCAGCGATGCACAAAGGATATCGTCCGTACAGGCTGTGACAAGGCTGTAATAACGGCTCTTTTTACTAATCTTTCTCCGGAAACGTCAGCAAAGCTTGATGAACTGGGGATTTCTCATGATAACAATGAGATAACTGTCACCCGTGAAATAAGTGCTGACGGCGGAAGCATTTCAAGAGTTAATAATCGTACTGCGTCTGCATCACTTCTCAGAGAAATCGGAAGTATGCTTATAAATATACATGGTCAGCATGATAATCAGGTACTTCTTGACAGCGAAAAGCATCTTCATATTCTAGATGATTTCGGAGGGGATAATACTCTACTTGAAGCTTACCGCGAGACATTCCGTGAACTTCAGCAGACAGCAAGAAGGCTGGGAGATCTTAAAAGGCAGGAGCAGTCACGTATTGAGCGCAGCAGATAT
>JAFTYF010000065.1 GCA_017461395.1 Ruminococcus sp. | reverse complement strand
TGCTTGAATTTTCAGAACAGCGCTGTTTCGCTGTTTTTGAGCTTTCTACCATTAAAAAGCCCCATGGAATCGGATTTTTTTGTGTGACTCAGTGTGACTCGGTGGTACTCAGTGTGAAATTGGTTTGATAATACCATATAATGGCAAAAAAGTAAAGTTAAATCGCAGAATTATGTTATTTCATCCAATTTTCTTGACATTAACGGCGATATATAGTATAATTATATATTAAAGGAGTTGGTTTTTAATGAATAATGTAAAAATTACTGATCTTTTTGATCTTTCACATACAGCTGCAGGCGAATATCTCAGCCGATTTACATATCCATGGGAGGCTCTCAAGGGCATAAGCGATCTTATTATCGAGCTCGGCGGTAAGCTTGATCCCGATGAATATGATAATCCTTCTGAGAACGTATGGATCCATAAAACGGCAAAGGTTTTCCCGAGTGCATATATCGGTTCTCCGTGTATTATCGGTGCCGGAACTGAGGTCCGTCACTGTGCTTTTATTCGCGGCAGTGCTCTTGTGGGCGAAAACTGCGTTATAGGAAATTCGGCAGAACTGAAAAATGTCATCATATTCGATAACGTTCAGACTCCGCATTACAACTACGTCGGAGATAGTATACTTGGCTATAAATCGCACATGGGCGCAGGTTCTATTACCTCAAATGTAAAGTCCGATAAGACAAATGTAGTCATCAAAAACGGTGAGGAAGCTCTTGAAACAGGTATCAAGAAGATCGGTGCAATGCTTGGCGATTTCGTGGAAGTCGGCTGCAACAGTGTTCTTAATCCCGGAACGATAGTAGGAAGAAATTCTAATATCTATCCTACAAGCTGTGTGAGAGGAGTTGTTCCGGCAAACAGTATCTATAAAGTCGGCGGAACGATTGCTGCAAAAATCAAATAAATTTTAATCCGGTACGAAATGAAATGCACCTCCATAAGTTAGACACTTTTGGAGGTGCATTTTAAAATTATCCGTTCCGGATTTTGTTGTACATAATTAAGATATTTCAGGCAGATTTGGGATAAGATGCAGGATATATCTTTGGATTGCAAGAGCATCCTTGTTTGTGATTCCGTCACCGGGATTACTTACGTCAGCGGCAGCAAGACCTTCTTCTGTCAGCTGGTATATATCGGGATTTCCGAGATACTGAAGGATAAGAACGGCATCGTTCAGAAGAACCTGACCGTCCTGATTTACATCGCCGTCCGGTTTTACAGGAACAGGAGGAACTGCATCAGTTGTTACAGTTGTGGTAATTTCGGTTGTAGTAGTGGTTGCAGTGGTGGTTGTCGTAGTTATGGTGGTGAATGTCTGAGCTATCCACTTCTGACAATCGCTGTCTGTACGTTCCCACTGCTGGACATTTGCGCCGCTTTCCTTTGAAGCTGCTGCGGTTTCAACGAAGCACTTATAACCGGATGCCTTTGTCATAATGAAATATGTTCCGTCAATGTTTTTACTGAACTTGAAAATCATTTCATCGCTGTTTTTGTCAAGTTCCTTAATGCTTATATTTCCGCCGTTTTCTTTGCCGTCAACACTGAGAGCATACTTAGGATCAGAAGCAGAAAGAACGTAGTAATAGTTTTCCCAGCCGGGACAGGTCTGGAGAATCCATCTCTGACAGTCGAAACCATTTGAGCCCCACTGCTGAACGTTAGTGCCGGATTCCATTTTTCCTTCAACGATATCCATAACCATTCCGCTGTTTGCGTTCTCAAATTCGTACATAATAGTTGTATCCATTATAGCTCCGGGATCATAAGCTTCTTCGAGGATCCAGTCCTGACAGTTAACACCGTTGATTTCCCACTGCTGAATATTTGCACCGCTTTCCTTTGAAGCGTCAGCAACTTCAACTGCTGATTTCCCGTCAGAAACACGGGTGAGAATCTTGTATGAGCCGTCTGGTTTTTTTGTGAACATGAACTGCTGATTTATTCCGCCGTTGTACTTGTAGAGACAAATATTTGTGCCGTTGTCAGCTTTTTTTCCTGCAACGTCAAGTACATATGTGCCGCCGTCGCCGAGAACAGTAGCTATGCAGTAATATCCGTCACCAGCGTCAATGAGTTTCCAGACATGGTGAAATGCATCATCAGCGGGCATCATCTGTTCAACATTGGAGTTGTTTTCAGCAGAACCTGTGCACATATAAAGTCCGGAATTCACATTCCTGAAGCTAAAAACTGCGCCGTCGGGGAAGGATTCTGCAACAGGTGCCGGAGGTCCGCTCGGAGCCTCTGTAAAGCCGGAATTCGGGATTCCCTTTGCACCGTAGCGGAGGTACATCATGTTGCCGGAGGATGTCTGACATCCACTGTATGATGAGCAGTAGTTTTTTGCCTGATCGGCAGAAAGGGAGGTATAGCTGTAATTCTTTTCCGGACGCCATGTGCAGACCTTTGCACTTCCCTCGATGCCGAGACGTCTGCAATTTACGCCCTTCGAACCGGAATCAGCAAAAGCTCCGGGATGTGAAACTTCGTTCCAGTCGCAGACAACATTTCCCTTTGTAGAAGCTCCGTCGTAGTAGCAGTTTTCAGCGAAAAGCTTGCAGTCGCTGTGAACAGTATATGCCATGCTGAAGTTATAGACATAGTTGTTGAGTGAGTGGAAATAGCCGTATCTCATTAGTCCGGGACCTCTTGTGAGAGTGTCCTTGAAACGGCTGCTTATGATAGACATTCTGGGGAAGTTGTTCTTGTTTTTGTATGAATCCTCAGTATCATCGGGATAGCCAAGAATCAGACCGTATTCATGAAGTCCGAAATAGCAGTCGGAAACTGTACAATAGTCTGCATCGTAGCAGCAGGCAAGGAATTTATCCCAATCCGGAGTAGCCTCGCCAAGAGTGTTGTAGTCGGAATGGCCGGTAAATGTAACGTGATCTACCCAGAGATTCTGACCGGAGCCGAAATAGACAACGATAGAGTCGTTGCCGTTTGACTTGGCGTCGTGCTGCATATCAAAATTCTTGATAATGATGTTGTTTCCGACGCCCTTGCTGGTAGATGTGCAGAACTGTACATTATAAAGTGTGTGATTTCCGTAGCTGCCGATGATAGTCTTGTTGCTGCGGACATAAATACGTCCGTCAGGGCAGTACATATGGTTTTGTGAATCTTGTTTAAGGCTTGTCACGCTGATATTCTTGTTAACAACGATAGTGTATGGATTTTCGGATTCAGCGTATTTCTTGAGATCGTCGAAGGTTGAAACTTCAACAAGTTCACCGAAAAGTCCGCCGATATCAGCAGCCTTGATATTGCCTGTATTGTCGTCTTTGCAGTAGCCGGCAAATCCCTGTAAACCGTCAGCATTGAGTAGCCAGAGCTGATTGTCAGCACCGGTGAAGTTCGTGAGTGAGATGCCATTTCCGCCCTGAGTGAGCGCAAGAGATGTGTCGGAATAGTTTACGATCTTGTAATAGAGATCGTTGCCGAGACGGTCTTTTTTTACGGGGATAACATACCAGTGCTGTGATTTTGCCGATTCGCTGCCGTATACAACGACACTGTTTCCGGCTGTAACGCTGTATCCCTTAGGAGTAAGAAGACGTCCGGACTGAGCGTTTGTCAGCTTGAAGAAGGTGCCGTTGGAATCGTTTCCTACTCTGTCAAAGCGCCATGATGGGGAAAGATCGTTTCCAAGAGCCTTCATGGAAAGTGATGAATTGTCAGAAGTGCCGTTTTCAGCAAGAACCTTTGAATTATCCTTTGATGCAAGATTCATGAGCTGCACCGGATAATCAACGGAGAGCGCAAAAGTCTCCAGAGGCTCAGCCAGTTGAACGGGACTTATCACAGTTCCGCAGACGCATGAAAGGCATACGAGCAGAGCAGTGAAAAATGCACGGATTTTAAGTTTCATTTAGTTTCCTCCTTAGTATATGAAAAAATATTTCATTGTTAATATTATACAAAAAGTTGCTGTGTCCGTCAATGGAATATAATATCTTCTTAAATGATTATTGTGAACAATCTGTTATGGATATGCACTATAATCGTCTGAATTAGGCTAAAAAGGAAATTATTCTACATATAAAAATCCGCCTGAGAATTCAGACGGATAAATAAAAATATAATTTGTCGGATAAAAAAACGGATATCACCGAAATGATATCCGTTTTGGCGTGCCTGGAGGGATTCGAACCCCCGACCTACTGGTTCGTAGCCAGTCACTCTATCCAGCTGAGCTACAAGCACATTAACCTTACCTGATATATTATACTACAAATTTCAGAAAAGTCAATACCAAATTTGCAAAAACGTTAAAATATACCAAAACAAAAATAAATCGTTGTGAAAATAGTTGTATTCGTAAAAAAATCAAAAAGCTATTGACATTGTATTACTAATCTGATATAATTAATACGTTGTGAGACATTAGCTCAGCCGGTAGAGCATACGCCTTTTAAGCGTAGGGTCGAGGGTTCAAATCCCTCATGTCTCACCACATTTTTTTATTTTTCTGACAGGATTTTAAGGCAGATTTAAGAATTTCGATCTTAAATCTGCTTTTTTTATTACGACAGGAGGCAGGCAAATGATTTATACTGTGACTTTTAATCCGGCGATAGATTACGTTGTTGCGATCAATAAAATTGAAGCAGGCTGCGTTAACCGTCTCAGCTCCGAGCAGATATACTTCGGCGGGAAGGGAATCAATATTTCTCTCGTCCTGAAAGAACTCGGAATTACATCGAAAGCACTTGGATTTGTTGCTGGATTTACGGGTGAGGCTATAGAAAATGGCCTTAAGGAGGCAGGAATCATAACTGATTTCGTTCACCTTGAAAAAGGAAATTCAAGAATCAACGTCAAAATAAGATCAGATGCTGAAACTGAGCTTAATGCAGCAGGTCCGGAAATAAGCGAAAAAGCTCTGTCTGAGCTTTTTAGAAAGCTTAATATACTCGAAAACGGTGATACGATTGTTCTTGCAGGAAGCGTTCCGAAATCACTTCCGGAAGATGTCTATGAACAGATTCTCCGTCAGCTTTCTGACAGGGATATAAGAACGGTTGTAGACGCTTCGAAGGAGCTTCTTATAAATTCGCTTAAATATAAGCCGTTTCTCATCAAGCCGAATTTGCAGGAGCTCGGCGAAATTTTTGGTAAAACTCCCGTTTCAGAGGACGAGATAACCGCTTATGCTGAAAAGCTAAGGCAAATGGGAGCGCAGAATGTTCTTGTTTCTATGGCAGGCGACGGAGCGATACTTCTTGACAGCGAAAATAATATACACAAAAGCGGCGTATGCAGCGGGATTGTACGCAATTCCGTCGGTGCCGGAGACTCGATGATCGCCGGATTTCTTGCCGGTATTTCAGACGGAGATTTCAGTTATGCTCTTAAGCTCGGAACGGCAGCAGGAGGAGCGACGGCTTTCTCTGACGGTCTTGCCGTGAGAGAGGATATATTCACATTACTTGAACAGCTATGACCGCAGAAATGCACAGAATATCAGCTGTCCGGAGTATGTATTTCTGATTATTTTTCATGTTGACACATATCGACAAAAGTGGTAAAATTAATATGTATAGATAATTTTGGGAGGAATTAAAATGAAAAGATTTTGTGCTGCAGCAGCCTGTATGGTTCTTGCGGCTGTTTTTTCCGGCTGTTCGGACAAGAAAAAGAATGATTCACCGGATAAAAAGGCGGAGGAGATCGTTTCTCCGAGAACTGTTGCCTTTGAGTGGCAGGAGCCTTATATGGCAAAGCTTGAGGAATTCAAAGGCTCTGATGTTTTTCAGGAAAGCAACGGTATTGCCGGCTCAATGTTTGATCTGAGAGATCTTGATTTGGACGGTACTCCAGAGCTTATCATATCTCCGTCAGCAGAAGCCGGCGAAAAATGTACCGTCTATACATATTCAAGCGGAGCAGTAACTATGGTCGGCGAGAGCGGAAATAACGGATTTATCACTTTTTATCCTGCTTCCGGCTTAATGAACGATGAATTTCAGGGTGAAGGCTTCGTCATGGGCGAATACAAGCGTTTTGTCGCCGGAGAATTTTTTACGGAGCTGACTTACTATAATAATATTGATTCTGCCGTTTCAGGCGCAGTTATTCGTTATGAGATCGACAAATCTGAGGTATCGCTCACCGATTACAATGAAAAGATATTAAGCATCACCGAACAGCCATCTCTTGCGGTCGGCAGAAAATATACCTTTGGTGAAGCAACTGTGGATTATGCAGTATACTGCGCTGAGTCATGGGACGATGTTGCTTCTCGTTCTATGAAATCGGCTTTCAAAAGCAAAATCAAGGAGCTTATGGGAGAATATGGCTCTGCATCGGCGTTTGAGCTTGTTGATATGGAAGGTGATGAATGTCCGGAGCTTATTTTCTCTGAGGGAAATTCAGAGGAAAATGCCTGCCGCTTGTTTGTTTACAGGGACGGCGAGCTTATTGAGGGAGAAGGTAAATACGGCATAAACGGAAGATTTGGTTTTGACAACGAAAAGCTGGTGTTTTTCACAATAAATCCGCGTACAATTGAGCAGATCGGAAGTCTTACTGGTGCTTCACTTGACGATTATGAAAAATCCGGCAGCCTTATGGAGTGCGGAAGAAAATATCTTGCCAGCGAAGAAGTAATCGCTGCTTTCTTTGACTAAGCGGAGGGATTGCTTTGGCTAAATCGAGAATTGTATATACCTGCAATCAATGCGGATATGAAAGCTCTAAGTGGAATGGAAAATGTCCTTCCTGCGGCGCATGGAACAGCTTTGAGGAGGGAACGCCGGACATTATTTCTCCTGCCGGACGATCTTCCTCACAGAATATTGCAGATCTTTCCGACAGGATCCTAGAACTTGAAAATATCGGCGCAGATACCGATATCAGATATGATACGGGAGTGGCGGAGCTTAACCGTGTTCTCGGCGGCGGACTTGTAAAGGGTTCGCTTGTGCTTTTAGGCGGTGAGCCCGGTATCGGTAAAAGTACGCTTCTTCTTCAGATATGCCAGTTTTTAGGCGAGGATCACTCTGTTCTGTATGTTTCAGGAGAGGAATCAGCAAGACAGATAAAGCTCCGTGCGCAGCGTCTCGGTGTTGATACGGAAAATCTCTATATTCTCACGGCTACGGACGCTGAGGCAATCGCCGCTACTGTTGCGGGTGCTTCTCCGGATATCGTCATAATCGACTCTATTCAGACTATGAGTATCGGCAGAATTCCGTCAAGTCCGGGAAGTCTAACTCAGGTGCGTGAATGCGCCAATCTTTTCATGCATACGGCAAAATCTCAGGAAATACCGATAATTATCGTCGGACACGTCAACAAGGACGGAGCTATCGCAGGTCCGAAGGTCATGGAGCATATCGTTGACGCTGTGCTTCACTTTGAGGGCGAGCGTCATCAGAGCTATCGTTTACTGAGAGCTGTCAAAAATCGTTTCGGCTCGACTAATGAGATAGGTGTTTTTGAAATGATTGACAAAGGGCTCAGAGAGGTCGAAAATCCCTCGCAGATGCTTCTTGCCGGACGTCCGCACGGCGTTTCAGGAACGTGTACTGCCTGCGTTATAGAAGGAAGCCGTCCGATTCTTGCGGAAGTACAGACGCTTGCGGCGAAAACAAGCTATTCTGCGCCAAGAAGAATGGCTACCGGATTTGATTTCAACAGACTGCATATCATACTTGCGGTGCTTGAAAAGCGTCTCGGAATTTTCACAGGCTCGCTTGATATTTACCTTAATATCGTAGGTGGTTTTCGTCTTGATGAACCGGCAGGAGATCTTCCGGCGGCAATGGCTCTTTATTCCGGCATTATGGATAAGCCGATAAGGGAGGATATCATTGCATTCGGCGAGATAGGTCTTGGCGGTGAGATACGCTCAGTTTCGCATATTTCGCAGCGAATTCGTGAGGCTGAACGCATGGGATTCAGTACTTGTATTGTTCCGGAACATTCAATGTCTGCCATTGAAGCAAAGGATTATGATATTGAAATTATACCGGTTCTAAGCCTTAAACAGGCGTTTTTACATATAAAATAGAAAGAGTGTTAAATAAATGGACAGAATAGCTTTTTTCAGAGATCTTGCCATTATCATCGTATGCTCTAAGCTTTTCGGACTTATCGCCCAGAAGCTTAAGGCTCCGCAGGTAGTCGGAGAGATCATTGCCGGACTTATCATTGGACCGGCGTGCTTCGGATTTGTCGGAAATACAGACTATCTTGCGCTTCTTGCTGAAATCGGCGTAGTAATGCTGATGTTTGAGGCAGGTCTTGAAACAAATATGAAAGAACTCATAAAAACAGGACCAAAAGCACTTCTTATAGCCTGTGCCGGAGTTTTCGTACCTCTGGCGGGAGGAACTCTCCTGTACAGCTGTTTCTACGGATTCAGCGCAGTTGGCAGTGAAGAATTCTACCGAGCAATATTTATCGGAACAATCATGACTGCAACTTCCGTCGGAATTACAGTTCAGGCGCTCAAGGAAATGGGACGTCTCAAAAGCGCAACAGGAACGCTCATCACAAGTGCGGCTATCATTGACGATATCATCGGAATCATCGTTCTGACTTTCGTAATCGGAATGAAGAATCCTGAATCAAAGCCGTCTGAGGTCGTTGTAAGTACACTGTTGTTCATTGTGTTCAGCTTCTGTCTTGGATTCCTTACATATTACTGCTTCAAGTATATTGATAAAAAATATCCTCATCAGCGCAGAATCCCTATTCTCGGACTTGCGCTCTGTATGTTCATGGCGTTTGCAGCTGAGGAATTCTTCGGTATTGCCGATATTACCGGTGCATACGTTGCCGGACTTATCCTGTGCAGTCTTAAGGATTCTGAGTACATCGCAAGAAAGGTCGATATCAATTCATATATGATATTCGGACCAGTGTTCTTTGCAAGTATCGGTCTGAATACCACATTTGACGGCTTTACATCATCGCTTCTGCTGTTCTCGGTATTCTTCGTAATCGTTGCACTTCTTACAAAGATAATTGGCTGCGGACTTGTTGCTAAGCTCACAAAACTCAGCTTCAAAGACAGTCTCAAAGTTGGCGTCGGAATGATGACAAGAGGCGAGGTTGCGCTTATTGTGGCGAAAAAAGGTCTTTCTGAAGGAATGCTTGAACCAGAATATTTCGCTTCAGTTATCCTGCTGATAATCGTTTCGTCGATCATGACGCCGATCATTCTCAAACTTCTGTATAAAGGCGAAAAAGAGGATGAACCCATATCTGTGAACGGTTAGGAGGAATTAAGATGAAAAACGGTCTTGTTCTTGAAGGCGGAGCAATGCGCGGACTTTTCACCGCCGGAATTATTGACGTTTTTATGGAAAATGATATCGCTTTTGACGGCGCAGTCGGAGTTTCTGCCGGAGCCGCTTTCGGATGCAACTATAAATCTGATCAGCCGCGCAGAGTTATACGCTATAACACGAGATTCTGCCGTGACAAGCGTTTTTGCAGTGTGCATTCTCTCATCAAAACAGGGGATATGTTCGGAGCTGAATTCTGCTACCATGAAATACCAGAAAAGCTTGATCTGTTCGACTTTGAGACATACAGAAATTCTCCGATGAAATTTTATGCTGTGTGCACCGATGTAAATACGGGAATGCCGGTATATCACCGCTGCGATACTATGAATGATACCGAGCTTGAATGGATCCGTGCTTCGGCTTCAATGCCTATGGCTTCAAGGATTGTCAGTGTGGATGGATACAATATGCTTGACGGCGGGATTTCGGATTCTATTCCGCTGAAGTTCATGGAAAAAAACGGCTATGAGCGGAACGTAGTTATCCTTACTCAGCCTAGAGGCTACACAAAGAGCAAAAACAGCCTTCTGCCGCTTATGAAGGTGGTGTACCGGAAATATCCAGCACTGCTTAAGACTATAGAAAACAGGCATATAATGTACAACAATCAGCTTAAATACGTCCGTAAAGCCGAAAAAGAGAGCAGGGCATATGTTATTGCACCGGATGAAAAACTTCCGGTAAAGCGTGTTGAGCATGATCCTGAGGTTCTTCTTGAAGTATACCGCATAGGACGTATGGCAGGAATGAAGCATCTTGCGTCTATCCGTGATTTTTTAAAATAATCTAAAATAATAGAAAGGAATGGTTTTTATGAGATTAAAAAAATCAATGGCTGCCGTATCGGCAGCGGCAATTCTATTTACAGGTGCTGCAGTACCGCCGCCGTCAGCTGGAATACATACCGCAATTACAGCCGAATCTGCGGTTGAGGCTATGACAGGAACTGAAGCTTTCGTGACAAGAATGTACAGCGTTGTTCTGGGCAGAAATCCAGATGCAGCCGGTCTGCAGAACTGGGTTGATAAGCTTAATTCTCATGAAGCGGAAGCCTCTGATATCATATTGGGATTCTTTTTTTCAAGCGAGTATATCAACAAGAAAAAAACACCCGATGAACAAGTGACAGACTGCTATAACGCAATGCTTGGCAGAAATCCTGACCCGACAGGGATGCAGAACTGGAAAAAACGTCTTGAATCAGGCATGACGCTCAGAACAGTATGCGCAGGATTTGCCGGAAGTACAGAGTTTATGAATCTTTGCGATTCTTACGGCATATCACCAGGAAAGGTGACGCTTACATATGCTCGTGACAAGAACTTTGAGCGAACTGATTTCGTGTATCGTCTTTATAAGAACTGTCTCGGCAGAAATCCTGATACAGCCGGTCTTGAAAACTGGTGCAAAAGCATTGAAAACGGTCAGACTGGCGCAAAGATTGCTGAGGGATTCATTTTCAGCAGCGAATACAAGGGAAAGTATGTCTCAAACGAGGATTTTGTTATAATGCTTTATAAAACGATTCTTGGCAGAAATCCTGATTCAAGCGGACTTCAGTCATGGACAGACAAGCTGAATTACCGCAACACACGTCAGAATGTAACAAACGGCTTCCTTTTCAGCAGCGAATTCAAGGAGCAGTGCAGCAAGGCAGGAATAAATGTCGGCAGCAAGCTTGCAGAAAAGGATAGTACTGAGGAATGGCAGTACAATATTCAGTTCTTGAATGAGATAAATTACCTCCGCAAGCAGCGTGGATATGATCTTGCTGTAACACGTCATGATCTTTGGGAAAAGGTTGCGATGGTTCGTGCAAAGGAACTTACTGAAAACTTTTATGGTGACAATCGTCCGGATGGAACAGACTGGACTACTGCATACAATGAGATAGTTGGGCCTTTGGTAAAACAGGGTTTCTATAATCCTCTTGCAAGTGAGACAAAGTTAAGATATTCTTATGTATATGAAGCACTTGATGATCTCAGCAGTGATTACAATGCATACTATATGGATAAATATGTCGATACTATATATACAGGTCATTACAGCGTATATGAAGGCCATTACGACGGACTTGTTCATTATTTTGCGATAGAATCCCTTGATATTGACTACTGATAAAATTACCGCACAAGACGGCAAAAGCTGTCTGTGCGGTGTTTTTTTATGCAGCGATGTGTTTTCTGAGTCGTTTTGTAATTGCGAGTGCGAGAAAGAGCTTTACAAGATCAGGAATTACAAACGGAACAACACACCATTTAAGCGCCTGAGAAAGTGTAATAGCTCCTGATTTTTCGGTGTAGATCAATATGAACCATGCCGTGCCGAAAATATATACTGCTGCAAGACTGATAATCATTGAAGTAATCATTATGGCAGGATTCCTTACAGGGATTTTTTCTGCTCCCCAGCATATCAGAGCTGTAAAAATGAACCCTATCAAATATCCTCCGTTTGCGCCGAGTATCACGCCTATTCCTCCAGTGAAGCCAGAAAAAACAGGGACTCCGGCGGCTCCGATAAGCAGATATGACATTATCGCAAATAGACTTCTTTTACCTCCGATAAGTGATACAGTGCAGAAAACAGCAAACGTCTGAAGTGTAAAAGGAACAGCAGACGGTATGGAAATCAAAGAACAAGCCGCCATTAAAGCTGTCATCATGCCGGTTAAAACAATGTCGCGGGCAGAGAATCTCCTTTTGTTTGCGGTATCAGGCATAGAGCAAACCTCATTTCATATTGGTTATTTCCATAATATCACAACGCAGAAGATTTGTCAAATATTTTGTGATAACGGTTGAATTAATGCAATTATTGTGGTATAATGATTATTAATAAAAGTACTGGAGATTTAATGATTAGAAATTATATGGAAAAGGAGAGATAATATGACTATATATGATCTGATAAATGGTATTTCATCTGGAGAATTCGATCATCAGCTCAAGGCAATGTATGGCTCTTCTGAAAGAAATATTATGAAAAACAGAGCACGTTATCTATCTGCAGCAGAGAATTTTTCACGGCTTTATCCTGAATCCGTCGAAATAAAAGTATTTTCTGCCGGCGGAGCTGTTGAAATCGGCGGAGGCTTTACAAAGCGTCAGGGTGGGAGAGTACTTGCAGCTGCCATCGATGCGGACGTGATAGCAATAGCGGCACATAATGGAATGAATAAGATAAATTTCGCTTCTGATAATTCGGAATCGTTCACCATTGATCTGGATACAAAGTCTGCACAAGGAATGGAAGCTTCTGTCATTAAGGCGGTCTTGACTGCTGCATCAGAAAATGGGATTGACTGCAAAGGATTTGATGTGTACGTTTCTTCGGCAATACCGAATGACAATGTCATCTCAATGACTGCTCCACTGGAGGTACTGATATCAGCAGTTATCTGCGGATTATCCGGTGATAAAGAGATTGTTCCGCTTGAGGTGGCAGAGCTGGGACGAAAGGCAGATGTGATTCTTACCGGAAAAAATGATTTGACTGAAAGTCATGAGGTTTGTGCACTTGGAGGATTTGTACTTGCAGAGAATTGTTGTGCATCAGCTTCTGATTACAGGAAAATTTCCTTTGATTTCGCTGGAACTGGTTATTCACTGTGCATTACTTCTGTTGGCAGCAGTGTGAAATATGATGAGTTGGATGACGGGATGGATCATGTTGCACGGGAAATAAATGTCAGTGTTCTCGGTGAAGCCGATGAAGTTGAATTTTTTGAGAATATCTTCTCTTTGCGTGAGAAGTGCAGTACGCATGAATTACTTAATGCAGTCTGCTTCTTTGACGAAATTAACTGTATTGCAGAACAGTCAGAGGCTCTTGAAAACGGCGATACAGAAAGCTTTTTTAAGCTTATAAATCAATCTGAAGATTCTTTGTCAAGAGTTTTAGTAGGATATTCTGATTCCAGCAAATATGAATTTCCGCTGGCAGTTCTGATGGGCAGAAAAATCCTTGCCGGAAGTGGAGCAATCAGAAGTGGCAGCGGAATTGTCACTGCATTTGTACCGAATTATCTTGCTGAAACTTATTGCAGTGAAATGAGCAGAGTGTATGGAAATAAGTCCTGCAGTATGTTCGATATCAGGTTCGAAGGTATATGTGAACTAAAAAAGGTAACATAATAAATGTGAATTGAGCAAGATGACAAATTTATAGTTAAAAAAAGAAAATATATATAAAGCTATTGACATTATGCTTATACTGTGATATACTAATATAGTCGTATGAAGGACATAACAAATATCGCGGTGTGGAGCAGCTAGGTAGCTCGTCGGGCTCATAACCCGAAGGTCGTTGGTTCAAATCCAGCCGCCGCAACCAGAAATTAGCACTATGTAAGTTTGGGAAATGGCAGCCCGTAACTTTTGCATAGTGCTATTATTTTTGCCTGTATTTCGGGAATAACTAATGTGATGACAATTGATTTGATTCAGGCGATAACTGTTTACAATGCGTTTTTTAGGATTATATTGCGAGCGGTTATTTTTTTGATTATACGCCTAAAAAACGTTGCTGGCAGCAACCGGGCAGCAACGCGAAAAATTTTTCGCTATATATCGCCAAGAATCAGGCAGTGCCACGGAGTGGTATTGAGTGACTTCAAGATATTTTGTTAACCTCTGTTAACGAAATTAATGCTTGACGGCGTATCCATGGCGATGTATAATATTGATAGTAAAGAAAAGCACCCCGAAGGGTGCTTTAAATCAATTATTCTTATCATCTTCACAAGGGAGATCAATGACCTCACGAGCGGTCTCCTCTGTGCCATCTTTTCCCTTGATTGTTACGTTCAGAGTAGTGCTGTTATCAGTTGTAACATTCGCTGCAACGCCTAACTGATCAAGCTGAGCAACGGATGCTACACCGAGCTTGGTGTTATAGGCTCTTTCAGCTTCTGCCATGCGTCTGAGTCTACCTAAAACTGCGATTACATTCTCGCGCTCAGCATCAGATTCAATAATAATATTGATTTCACAGCTGTTGTTTAAGAAGAGAGTTGGGTTCTCAGCGAACTGTTTGCCGCTTACCACCTGGCGTCTATAGTACGGACGCTGTTGATAAATGGACAACACCCTCTGTCTTAACTCCGGAGACATGAAACTGATAATATGCATATCTATTTCGTCCAGAGGGTAAGTTGGGATTCCCAATGATCCGTCAGGATGTATTACAATTCTTGTCCACGGCTTAGGGGCATCGGGATTGAAGTAATTACGAGTCTGCGTTGGGGCACAAACTATGCAATCGCCCATCGTGTATTCAGGGGTATAGAGCGGCTGGTGCTCAGCCACGGGCTCCTTGTACAGATCTGACAGAGAAATGGCTTTATCTGCCATTATCTCGTCGAAGAGCTCAAGGCATTCAAACCCTTCGCTCATTTCATGTACTACCGTATCAATCATCATCTCTACGGGCTTTCCGATAAGGTCGAGTCCGTATTTATCGAAAATATGGTTACAGTGTAATTTGAAGCGATTAAGTTCGCTTTTACTCTGTGAAAACATCTTGCCTGTACGGAAATTTACGCTGTTCAGCATTAAGTGAAAGTGGATCGTATCCGTATCTATATGCATAGTTACCAGTACTTGATAACCTTGAATGTAGTAGTATTGAGCAATCTCCTGTCCCATCTCCATGTACTGCTCATGACTGAGTTTGCTTCCGGCAGGAGACGGGACTATGGTTATCTGACGGAACTGTCTGCCGGCAGTCTTCTGGTTAGTTACCTTGACCAACTGAAACTCATCAAGATAGTTGTTGGTGACGAAGCCGAGGCCGGCGACATATTTGCCGCCGTCTGTCTTCAGATAATCAGTTAGGTAAACAAGAAGGTTGTTCGTGTCAAATACTGTTCTGCCATTCACATTAACATCCTTAAGAAATGCCATTACAACTCACCACCTTCGTGCTGGGCTTTAAAGTCGGTAAGCTCCTTACTCACTGCTACGAAAGCCTTTGAGATATCGCAAAGTTTAGCGTAGAAATTAGTGTACTTATCCTCTGAGAGTATACCGTCACGCATTGCTGCTTTGAACTGGTCATTAAGCTCGATAAGTGAGCGGGATATGTAGTTGGACTTATCGAGTATTATAATGCCTTTGTCCGAAAAGGTGCGCTGTTTTACGAGGGTTGTCTTGTCAGTGTTAGCGATTTCGGCAAGACGAGTAAGTTTTTCGTCCTCGTCGCCGTACATCTTCATCTGAAAAGTTTTATAATCTGCCATAGCTTTATTCTCCTTTATAATAGTATTAGGTGGGTAGCGGTACTGTCCGTACCGCTCGGAATCTTGCTTGATTGGTCATTACATCATTACCCATAATCCAGTCATCTCGTGGCTTGAAGCCATTATCTTTATAATTCATTTACTTAATCCTCCTTACTGTCGTCAGGTGCGTTGAACTCATCTGAGGTCTTGAGTCTCAAGCCCTTGAAGCCCCAGACTCTCTTCTGACGAGGACCGACTTTCTTGTAGTCGATGTTGGGATTGAAAGCAAGTACGCTTTCTTTGAATTCCGCCTTATCTACTGCATCGAGAGCGTTCTCGATACACCACAACTTATACGCCTCGTAAAGAGATGCAGCAGATACTGAGCCATTTTCATCAACAACGGTGCGATCTTCTAAGAAACCGTCAACTGAGTGGAGAGCGGCGATACGGCTTTCAAGATACGCCTTAGCCTTCGGCGACATTTTGAAATCGTAACCCGACTCCACGAAGCCTTTCAACGTTCTGGCAGCCAAGGAAAACACAACATCACGTTCCTGCTCAAGCTTCTGGAGAAGCTCTTTATCCTGTTCTTCCGGAGGAATACTGTACTCAAACGGGATGAACACCATGCGGCGATACAAAGCCAAATCCGGATTCTTGTATGTGTAAGGTTTGTTGGATGCGAAGAACAGCTTAGAAGTCGGAACAAACTGCACCGGGTTTTCACGGAGAGCTCTTGCGCTGATACGTTCGCCGGCGACGATCGATTTGAACATCTGTTCGTTATCCATTGCTTTTGAACTGTTATCGTAGGAGATATTCAGCTTTTTTCCGAGGAGCTGGATCACGAAATAACCGCTTCCCAGTTGCTGGAAATTTATGTTGGAGATGAGCTCCGGAGATACGGCAGTTGCAAGAAAGTCCAGGAGAGTGGATTTTCCGCCGTCAGTTTCGCCGAATAAAAACACCGCTTTCTTCACTTTTGTTAGTGAAGAGATTCCGAAGCCCAGGGAAATAAGGATGCACTGAAGATTCTCGATTCCAGCTGATGCCTTGATGAATTTCATGAAGACCGGACAGTCTTTCTCGGAACAGCGTTCTATGTAGTTAACATTGAGGACGTAGTCGAATATCCATTTACTGCGATCCGTGGTGAAGTCTCCGGTGAGGATGTTGAGAACGCCGTTTTTGAAATTTATCAGATATTCCTGCGCCATATTCGCCGACTCAAGGCTGAACTGAAGAGAAACGTCCTCGGCGAGACGCTTAGCGACCTCAGCGATAACTCTGCTTCCGACTTCGTATCTATCATTGGGATCAATTAAGTTGCGTATAACCTTGATTAAATCGACACGACTGATTTTCTGCCAGTGCGTCTTGACGTTGATATATGCCGTTTCGCCATCAAATTTGATGATTCTAAGGCGGCCTATATCTCTGGTCAGTTGAGTCGATACGTCTTTTTCAGTAATACTTATCAATGTAATACCGGCAAGAAATGCCGTAATTAAAAATGCTATTGCAGCCATAATATTTCCTTTCCGGCGGGCATTTCGCCCGCCTATAGAGTATTATTTTAATGATTTTTTAACAAGCTCCGACATTGCTGTCTGAGCCTTTGCCCGACCTTCAAGGTCGAGCGATACATATATCTTTGCGGTAAACGACGTACTTTCATGTCCGAGAATGTCACTCAGGAATGGGAGTGGAACGCCTGCTTTTACCGCTTGAGAAGCGTAAGTATGACGCAGACAATGAGGATGAAAGTCGTTGATACCTATGCTCTCAGCAACAGCTTTCAGCTTCTTCCTTACGGTTCCTGGATCGAGGTAATGACCGAGTTCATTGGCTACAAGCCATGGATTATCCTCGTAAGTACCGTACGACTTTGCAGCCTGCTCCTGTTGCCATGCCATGTGTGTAAGCACCTTCTCAGCAACTTCAGGAAGCAGAGGTATCTGTCTCTTACCCTTTGAGGTCTTGGTCTCTTGAACCCAAAGGATAGTCTTCGGTTCGCCTTCCTTCGCTTCAAAGTTCGAAACTCTGTTCAAGGACTTTGAGATGTTGAGGTGGTAGATACCGTCAGTACAGAGTACGTCGCTATGAGTCAGCGCACAGCACTCTCCCAACCTTAAACCACAGAACAGCATCAGTATCAGCGATATCTGGAGGGTGTTACCCTCCATTGCTGCTACGAATCGGCGTATCTCGTCCTCTGTCAGTACTCTTATATCGGGCGTAATGACACGTGGTAATTGTACGTAGTCAGCCGGATTGTGGTATATGAGTTGGCGCCCTACAGCATGCTCCAACGCTTTATGTATCATATTTAACACATTGCGTATTGTCTTGGCGCTGAGAGACTGCTCAGGTGCGTCCATGTGTCCAACATTTCGAAGATAAGAGATGAAATCTTGAAGGTGATCTGTAGTCAGCTCCTTCAGCTTGATGTCCTTGACCTTATGACGTTGGATGTGTTTTAGATATCCGATGTAGTTCATCTTCGTTGAATCTCTGATAGAAACTGCACCGAATTTCTCGAGCCACTGTACCATGTACTCTCCGAAAGTTTGGTCGGAACACAGGACGGGTTTCCCCGCCTGTATTTCCGCCTTGATTCTTGTTAACCACTCGCTTGCCTCGCGTCTGGTATGAAATTTTAATGATTTGCGATGCTTCGAGCCATCCGGCAAAGGCACATGAATTGCAGCTCCCCATTTTCCGGTGGGGAGACGATATATGGACCCCTCGCCGTTTGCGCGTTTTTTAGCCATCTAAATCATCATCCGTTTCTGTGGCAGCTTGACTGATTATAATCGAGAACATCCATTCGTTCAGAGCTGTTATCGGATATAAGATTCTTCTTCCAACTCTGATATGTGGTATTTCACCTGTGCGTGTAAGCTTTCTGACCATTGAAAGACTCAGACCAGTGGCTTTAGCCACTTCGGCGGCTGAGTAGCATGATAATGAATTAGTCATCTGCTGTACCTCCTATATTCAAATTTCAAGTTTCTATGTGAAAAAAGCGTTTCGGGCCCGATTTACTTTTACATTGTAAATTCTACCTCAAATGCAATCTTTGTCAATTTATGGGGTTATTTCCCAAAATTGAGGGTAAAATATTTAAACATATCCATTTATGAGGATTAGCAAATGGAGATATATTATTACAGTATAAGGTGATATTATGAAATCTGATTATGATAAATATAGACATCAGGAATTGAGAAGTCTTGTGAAGGGTATTTTTGTTACTACAAAAAACAATTATCAGAAAACTGATGCTGATACTGCTATCATATCTCGCGGTGAAGGTCAAGACCTTAAGGATTGCTCGTTTCAAGCAGTGGATCGTGAAAGGTACTATAATTTATTTGAAATAGCGTTAACGTACAAGAATTGTCAATTCAAGTATAAGGGAAATAGAGATAATCAAAGTAAATTTGATCAGACTACCGCTATGTATAATTCTGTGGATTTTTTCGTAAAAAGAAATATTCCTCTCGATTACACATTTCAGAGCCAAGAAGAGACGGCACTGTTTTCACGCTTAATCTATAGATTCATAACACAGCTACTTGATGTATTGTTTGAAGAGTATCCGTCTGATACTGAGAGCAAGTATCAAGAGGTGTTAGATCAAATCCGTTGTGAGGTCATTGTTAAAGATATATATGAGCTTATATATGAAACTGCAAAGTGGTCTGATGCTGAATTGATTACTTATGGTAAACGAACTGTTGATGAATGTGATTCTGTTATTTTAATCGACTTTGGGTATGAATCATCAAAATACCTTACTGATGATATTGACACTTGTTTGAAACTGCGTCCTGTTGACAAGAGGATTATATTTACACATTCTGAACTTGAAAATGATTTCTACGAAATTGATGCCATTAATTATAAAAAGATTCAGTATGCAAAAAATATTAACTATTACCCGATGGAGATGTTTGATCTTATTGATGAACAAAAGGATTTTTATAAGTACAAGAGACATAATAAAGATCGAAGTGTGCCGAGATTTCTTTGCGTTGCTTTCAGCTTAAATGATGTTATAGTTCTCCCAGATTATAAAAATAATGATATTAAGAAGAATATCCGTAATAAACTTGCTGAGAGAGCATATGCATACATATATGAAAAGTATATTGATTTTAAAAAGCAGAGTATAAATCGATGTAATCAGATCGGTTCCATTCTTAATGAATTAATGTGTATAGATTACCGATTACTCTTTGGAGATAATGAATATTTGCCGAGTGCATTTAAACTTGGCTTCGTTCGATTTGAACAATTCCTCAAAAATCAAAGTATAGAATTAAGTGACAAAAATACTGTTTTTAAATATCTTATAACAGTATGGATAGATGAGTTCAGTTGCATTTTGGATTCTATGTTGGTTGACGATAATTATAGAGACTTCATAAAGGGAGCGATGCTTAACAAATATTTGAGAGCTGTTAAAGCTCAGGAAAAAACAAACAATCTTGATGAGGCAAATAAGTTATTCTTCGATTTTTATAAGAAATATAAAAATGCGATTGAAGATTTCATAAGAAAAGTTGACGTAGTGAAAAAAGAGTTTTATGATAATCAATTTGAGGAATGCTTACAAAATGGATCCAGTTCTTATGAGCATCTAAGATATGCGTTGTCTTTGTATAAAACGTATTTACAAAACCCGAATACGAAATAGTTTTTACGTCTGTGCTAACTGAGCACTCAAAAAACACTTGTCCAAAACGACAGATGCTTTTTTGCTCTTTGCAAATGGCTATATATAGCGGAGTGTCCAATTGTCCACAAAAAGCTTCATATATAATAAAAAATACAGCTCGCCCGTGAAGGGCGAACTGCAAATCATATTATTTCAAGAAAGTGCGAAGATTCTCCATATGTTCAGCCTGAAGCTGATCTGTGACGTGAGCATACAGATCAAGGCTTATCTGAATGGAACTGTGTCCGAGTATGCGGCTGAGTGTCTTTATATCCATACCGCTTTCAAGACTGCGGGTTGCGAAAGTATGTCTTATACCGTGTACATTGATGATTCGCATATTATGACGTTTGAGCATAGCCTTAAAAGCGTTCTGAAAATTCTTAGGATCGAAGGGCGTTCCTGTACTGGTAAGGAAGACAAGTCCAGTATCCTTCCAGCCATTTTCTGATATCAGGTGCAGTTGCTTTTCTCTATGCTGTGATAACTTCTCGGCTATCTCAGGAAGCAGTGGTATCGTTCTTATCGAATACTTTGTCTTTGGTGTATCGAAGAAGAGTATCGTTTTCTGAGGACTGTTCCGATCAGGATTCTTTATGCGGTTGATAGTCTGCGTGATCTTGATATAGCTGTCGCCGTTAAGATCAAGATGAACATTTTCCCACGGCAGACCCAGTAGTTCACCCATGCGAAGTCCGGTGTAAAGGTCAAGCAGTACAGCCATTCCGATGCGTTCGTCAGGCAGGTACTTTTGAAGCTCCGTCTGCTCCTCAACTGTAAAGAAACGTCTTTCCTGTTTTACTATCTTGGGAACAGTTACGAGGTCGGAAACGTTGCGGTTGACATATCCCATTTTATAAGCTTTATCAAGAGCAGTGTGTATCATCGTGTGAAGGTTGTGCATGGTCTTGGCACTTAGACCTCCTGTTCCGTCTAGTCTGCCGTTTTTGTATTTTTCTTGATAAAACCTTTGAAGCATCAAAGGAGTCAGGTCGCACAGCTTAATGTTTCCGATAGACGATTTAATGTGCCGGTCAATATATGCTTCATAATTGACAGTGGTGGACGGCTTCAGCTGACCGATACAGTACATATCTATCCAGATCATCAGCCATTCGTAAAACGTGATCTTTGAAGGCTCGGTGTAGTCATTGTACTTAACTTCATTCAGTAGCTTATTGACTTTTTCAGTTACTTCACGTTTGGTTCTGCCGGATAAGTATTTGCGTTTGGGCGTACCGTTTTCGCAGTAAAGTGTAACAGCTCCGCGCCAACGTCCGTTTTTGTCTTTGTAAATGCTGCCTTCGCTGTTTGCGTTTTTTGGCATATTACATCACTCCTAAAATAAGAATGCCGCCATTGCTTGCTGGCGGCTTAAGTATTTATTAGATTTTTGACTGTTTCAAAGTATTCTTTTATCTCAGCATTTTCAGGCTCAATTTGCAGTGCAAACGCTATACGTCCGAGCAGAGAATGAAGGTATTTGTCAGGGGATATATCAAGTCCCCTGCGATTGATGCTCTTAGCAGCTCCGTACTTCTGACAGTAGTAAACTTCCTGACGCAGTGAACGTTTCTGACTGCGAGAAAGCGTTGGCTTTTCATTGACAACTACGCCAGTAACTCGCTGCTGCTGCGATGAGCTGATAAATACAGTTTTCTTATCATTGAGCGTAAGTCCCATACGATACAACATACGCCTGACTTTACCAACGACATTGGCACTGCGTATATCAGCCTTATTACCCGAGAACGTCATATCGTCACAGTATCGGGTATAGGTTATGTTACGCTCACTACACCAGCTACCTAACCTTTCGTCAAACTGCATCATCACCAAATTGGCTATGTAAGACGAGGTCGGAGCCCCCTGCGGCAGTCTTGCTTTGTAGATACAGAGGTGCGTCAGCAGTGTTGTTGCTGGAATTGACAATCCAAGACGCTTCATCACAAGATAGACCGCATCATCATCAATGCTGTCAAAGAAGTGAGATATATCGAGCTTTAGCACGCATTCCTTTCCAACGTGTGGAGAGGCGTTATCGAGCAGAGACTTTCCCTTACAGTACGCAGTCGAATACTCTGAAATTTCAAGTTGATACAGATATTGTTCAAGTATCCCGCGCTGAACCATTTTAAGGAAGGCATTAGGCACGCTGAGTTTTCGGTTCTTGTGGCCGCGTCCGTGATGAATGATAACCGTGTGATAGTTTTCATATTTACTGCCTCGACGCTTCTTGCGAGCAGTATAGTTATTGCTGAGCATATACAGCTTATTCGCAGGGACATCAAGAGTTTCGGATATTTTCATAACATCAGCATCTATCATACCTAAGCCTCCTATCCTTTAAGTTTAACAGCCGCCGGCACAAAAGCATTAAAACGTTCGGAGCCGAATTTTTATTAACGCAGTTAATTCGGATTCGGTGGAGAACTTTTTATTTTGATCTTAGTCCTAAAATCACCCGCGGCGACTCGCCGCAGTTTTGCTTGTGCAAATTCGCTGCCAACGGCTGTTGCTTATATTATATCACGCCAGTTCGTTGATTGCAATAGTCAGACGATACCGTAGCAATCTTCGTAGATGTACTCGCCCGACAGGTACTTTATCTCGTTGACCTCCTCACGCAGAAGATTATTATCCATCAACATTTCTTCGACCTCCACAACTGTATATCCGTACTCCAAAAGCATTATTATCTCATCGGGGTCAGAGCCGTAAAGAGAAGCCATATCAATAAGCGTCTGCTCATATGCGGAGTAATAATCGTCATAGTCGTTATACCAGCCGCGGGACGTTGAGAACCTGCTAAACTGTGGAGCAGGCTTGAACTCCGAGCGTGTGATATCTCCGTTCCTGTCGATACGAATGATATCTCCTTCATCAGTTTTGATACGCTCAGATGCAAACTTATGCAAGCCTATCCTACGGAGAGCATTCTTCATGATACTTTCAGTAGAAGCGTATACATACAGCCCGATATCCTTAAAGTGCAACAGGCACATGGGATTGCTGCCCTTGACGATATATAGGTTATTGTTATCATCAAGCAGGCTGAAAGTGAAGTTGCCTTCCACTGTCTCAGCCATGTATTTGAGACTGTCAAAATCGAGCTTGTCCTGCTGCTCTATCAGCTGACAGGCAGCGTAAGAGTCGGTCTCTATATGTGTTGCAGGTATGAGCTTATCCTTCCGCAGCTCTTTGTCGTTCCACAGCACGCCGTTGTGGGCAAATGCAAAAGCTGTATCCCCGGCAACACCGGGGAATGGGTGATTATTATAGTTGAATTTCTCATTGCCCTGCGTTGTCATTCTTGTGTGACCCATGACAGCAGAAGTGCCTTCCGGAATACTGAAATGCAGCTTGTGGGCAGGCTTGGGACGCTTGAAGATCACCACATCATTTCCGTGAACGTAGCTGATACCGGCTGCATCGGTGCCGCGTTCTTCAGCGGCGTTAGCCAGTGCCTGTGTGAGCTTCTTCTTTACCCTGTAGGGCACGATGCCCTGATAATCTAACCAACCAAATAAACTACACATAATTATTCCTCCTTCTCATCGTTGCAGGGGAGCTCCAGCAGTGATCCAGCGCCTGCTCCGCCGATAACTAATGCGACTAAACCTATGATTTTTATTATGTCCTTGATGTCCTTTTCGGTGTCCTTGTCGATGTCAAAAATGTCCGATAATAAGCCCATTATAAATCCTCCTCAATTGCAGTAATATCGTTGATGTAGAGCCTGCGCTCCTTGAGATATGCGATTAGCTCTGGCTCAGTTATGCTGCTGACGAACTCCGACCACGACAGCTTGTGAAGTCCTTCCTCACTGTAGTCCAGAGCCACGTTAATGATCGCATTGACCAGCTCCAGAGTTGCCATGAAGGTATTCAGTTTGAGCGTGCCACGGAACATTCGGAACTCAATGGTCGAGTAGTTCATCAGATTCACAGCCGCATAACGTCCATTATTGCCTTTCTTGGCTTTGTCGAGGATTGCTCTTGCTGAATTCTCATAACCGTAGCGTGAAGCCCACCTATTCATAGCATACTCAGAACGGCGGGAGAATTTCAGAAGCTCATTCCAATGGTGCTCCACGAAGTAGAGAATGCGGCTGATGACCTCGTCCTGCTCTTCCCTAGATTCGCCGAGGCAGTTCCGATTTACATGAACATGAAGCCCACAGGTGGAAGTCTGATGTGAGCGATATCCCAGATATATAGCCTTTTTCATAAGCTCGTCCCAACAAAAGCCCTTATGGTAATTTAACGACATCGGGTGCGTGACTATTTCCATACCGTCATCAAGTGAACCGTCTCCCTTTATGTAGATGCGGTCTTGAGTGGCGTTGGCAATTTTGAGTAGCTGTTCAGCGTTATCATCGTCCTTTCCTGCGCCGTCTATTTCGAGCTCAACACCAAAGAATCTGTTGCCGTCACCGTAGAATACAGGCTCGGGTTTATAGCCGTAATCGTGGATATTTCGGCATCTGTCGACTTCTTCATGGTAGCAATCGGAACAGTAATCATCTCCGTTTAAGTGGTAGCAGTCATCTTCGTGCAAAAGTGCATCACAGCAGGAACATCGAGTGTAGTGATTGTGATAGCAATGAGAGCAGAGAGTTGTGTACTCGTCACCATACGAATCATCGAGCCATACAACATTTCCGCACCTGTCGCAGGTTGTTGTGTGATGCTCATAACAGCCTATGCAGACTATTTCACCTCCGACCTCCTCATAGTCGTCGCCTTCAATAAGAGTTCCGCAGTGAGAACAGTATAAAGCGTTCTTGTTGTTATCTTCCATTGTAAAAACCTCCATAAATAGCGATAGCCAGCCCACAAGGGGCTGGCATTTTAGTTAGTATTCGTTTGCGAGTAGCATTGTTGAGTGGTCGCCATCGTCGATTACATAGACTTTTTCGGCGATTGGATTTTCCATTGGAATAATGTATTCCATCTTGTAAGCAGGTACCTCTGAGCTGTGCGTAATGGACTGTAGTACCCCTACAGGCTTCAGATCAAAGACCTGGAGATAGTCTTTCGGAGCTGGCAAACGCTCGACACAATCCCACATAAAAATTTGTAGTTCAAGCGGGATAGTTTGGTCAACTCCGCACGTAAGATATCGTTGCTGTTGAGACATCAATCTTTCCTCCCTTCGGTATAGTTTGTTGGTGATAATAGCTATCATCAAGAAAATAATATATATACCAAACGGAGAAATAATCGAAAAATGGCTGTATGAAGACAAAAACAAAAGCTTTTATTATGAATAATTATTATTCATAATAATTATATATATTTACAAAACCGAAATAATAGGAATTGTAATACTTTTCATCAAAATTGTACTACTATATGATAACCCTAGAGCGAAGCGACCTGTACTGTATGGAGATTACTGGAGTACAGTAGAATGAAAAATGGAGATATATGAATGAACATATATGAATCATCATTTACAATGGATAGATAGAAAAGAAAACAATATACTCCATAAGTATGAACCTGTTGTACGATTCAATTGTTCCCATATAGTAGGTAATATTTCGCGCTTGGAGAATTCATATTGAAAGGAAAATAACTATGAGAAACAAAGAAGATCTCAAGACCGTCCGCAAGACTGTACTAATGACGGCTGAGACTGCCAAAGACATTGAACGTGAGGCAGAAGAACGCGGCATTAAGCCAAATGCTGTTATGAATGATCGTTTAAGACATTCTAAGAATGATAATACTCCGCCTGTGACGATGCAGTTTCAGGACTATGCTAACGAGGCAGTCAGAATGATGAAGAAGTATAATGAAGATGATGCGGAATATCTTGAAAGGAAGGCAAATTTATTATGGACATTTTAACACAGAAAAGAATCACAGATAACGGTAACGGAAGAGGATATTTCCGCAACTGCGTAGGCTACGGATATAAGGAAAAACTCGAACCGAGCGAGGCTCTTATTCAGACAAAAGGATATGGTGTATGTGACACAAATCCAGATCACACATATGATCAGATGCAGGCTGTAAAAAGATACTATGGAAAAACCGGCGATAATCCGGTAATGCACTTTGTTGTCTCCTATGACAAGAAAAACGTTACCGATCCTGACACTGCCTGTGAATATACTGAACAGATAGCAGGATTCTTCAAAGATAAATATCAGATGATAACGGCGGTACATAAAGAAGATCAGGGCAACTCCATATATCACGCACATATAGTAATGAACACAGTAGATGTCAACACCGGAAAGCTCTATCACAGCGGTAGAAAGGAACTTGCGGAGCTGGCAATAGCAGTTCATGATGTGACTGGAAACTATTGCAAACCTCAGATCAAGAAGCCTGGTGAGAAATAAACTAAGATAGGCACAATTCCCGATTATTACTCAAGAATATCAAACAGCTGTATTATACTTAATGTGCCTCCCCGATAAGGGGAGGACGGCTGTTTTACGGTATTTAAGTATGTGAATAGTGAGAATATTGATAATATGATCGCTGCTGTTACCAACTGCATGAGAAAAGAAAAATCCCCGTCATTACGTTCAATTCGAGCGTAACAACGGGGATATTATTATTCATCTTCTGTCAGAAATTTATATGCAGGAACGTCAAGAGCTTCGGCTATGTCGAAAAGCGTATCAAGTGAGACAGTCCTGTTCACATTTGGAGCTTCAACAGCTCCTATGAATGCGAGATTTTTGTCGATTTTTTCGGCGAGCTGCTCCTGCGTTAGTCCACGCAGCTTGCGGTAGTAGCTTATTTTCAATCCGATCGTTCTGTATTTATCAAAAAATTTCTCTTTCATACCGTCACCGTCCTATGAAAACATTCTATCATAGATAATTGACAATATGAATTTGATATGCTACAATATATATTGCATAAAAAGCAATAATATATAACGCAAGAAGTGCAGGTTAAGATTAGAGCCCATAAAAATTACCGCAAATTGATATAATTTGCGGTGTATATTCATCTCATATTATATGTTTAATTTTACCACAATTATCGTTCAAAATCAATACAAAATACAAAATAATTACAAATTTCAGCTTATAATCGTCAAACTATACAAGGCGTAAAGCAATGATTTATATATAATGACAATGTATTTATCGTCAAGATTCTGGTCAGGGAGGTTTATGATACATGGCAAGGAGAGGAGAAAATATCTACAAGCGTAAGGACGGACGTTGGGAAGGACGGTATAAGTGTGGCTTTACAAGTAATGGAAAGGCTAAATATCGCTCTGTATATGGTCATTCCTATGCAGAGGTAAGGACGAAGCTCACACCCTTGAAGGTCGCTGCTCCTACCGCTACTACTTCCTGCCAATTGACGGTTAATACGCTTTTTGATGAATGGCTGTCAGCTGTAAAACTGCGTGTAAAGCCTTCTACCTACGCCAATTATCATATGAAAATCGATAAACATATCCTTCCTGTATTCGGCGGACTGCGTTATGATACGCTGACGGTTCAAATGCTTCATACTTTTATTGACGGAAAGCTTAGTTCAGGGCTCTCTCCGAAGTACGTTTCTGATATTATTGTTGTTTTTAAGTCAATGGCAAAATACATCGCCAGAGTTCATGGAGTGCGTAATATACTTTCAGACGTTGTCCTTCCCAAATTCACACATGAAGAGAAAGAGCTTCTTACATCCATACAGCAGCAGAAACTGTGCAAGTATCTTTTATCCAATCTCAATCCGACTTCATTGTGCGTATTACTGAGCTTTTACACAGGGCTGCGTGTTGGAGAGGTCTGCGGTCTAATGTGGAGCGACATAGACTTTGATAAAAGTCTTTTGACCGTCAGACGTACTGTTCAGCGAATACGTGCAAACAATAGCGGTACTCGGCTCATTGTCGATACTCCAAAGAGCAGAAGTTCAAAGCGCTATATACCGATACCTGCTTTTATTATGAAAATACTGCGGGTTTTCCGCAGCAATGATAATCATTATATACTATCCGATTCGATAAGAGTTATCGAGCCACGCACGCTTCAAAACCGCTTCAAGTCTATACTTAAAAAA
This sequence comes from Ruminococcus sp., assembly GCA_017461395.1. Classification (GTDB taxonomy): domain Bacteria; phylum Bacillota; class Clostridia; order Oscillospirales; family Ruminococcaceae; genus Ruminococcus. Next base: position 3,690 of record JAFTYF010000065.1, on the reverse strand, counting down.
GTTGATTTACCGTCAGTATGCTATCATAGCCTCCGCCATATGTTTGCCACAAATTGTCTGCAAGCAGGCTTTGATATAAAGACGCTCTCGGAGATACTTGGTCATGCGAGTGTACAAACAACGCTGAATCGCTATGTTCATAGCTCTATGGAGCGTAAGGCTTACTGCATGAGTCTTATCACACCTGCCGCTTAAAGTATATTAGCCGTCGATATTCTCGTCACTCACAATGTCAAAAGTGGCTATATATTTGGGATAACAGACAAAGTTACTTGAATTATATCAATTTGCGAAAGATAATTTCTTTTTATATTATATCATCAAGCATTATCATTGTCACCATTATTATGCAGATATAGATGATAGACAAATTTTGTCTATGGATATAATTATAATTAGAATAGAAAACGATAAGGAACGAAAAGAATGTATAGAGATAATGTTTATTCAAACTATAAATCAGGTAGAATTTTGTATTTATATACAAAGCTGATTAATGGAGAAGCGATTTCAAAGGCTGAGGAAGCCGAACGTTTTGGAGTTAATAAGCGCTCTATACAACGAGATTTTGACGAATTGAGAATGTTTTTTGAAAATCAATTCATTGAAGGAAAATCAAATAAAAAGCTTGTGTATGATAGAGGCAGTAACAGCTATCAGCTTATAGAAGAAGATTCACCTCTTCTGAACAATAGTGAAATATATGTAATATGTAAGATCTTGCTTGAAAGTCGCTCTCTGTGTAAAGATGATATGGAGAGTATAATAAACAAGATTGTCGAGCTGGCTGTTCCAAAGAAAAACAAGAGTGCTGTAAAAACACTTATTGCAAATGAAATGCTTCACTACATTGAGCCTCGCCACAAAAAACATTTCATAGAAAATATATGGGAGATAGGTATAGCTGTAAGAGAATGTTCAATAATCAATATTAATTATCTTCGTCAGGATGGTAAATGTGTTGAGCGAACCGTAAAGCCTGTAGGAATAATGTTTTCTGAGTATTATTTTTATCTTACTGCTTTTATCGATAATATTGATAAAAATGCTGAGTTTGCAAATCCTGATGACATATTTCCAACCATCTATCGTATTGATCGTATTATCAGTTATAAGGTACAGGACAAGCATTTTGATATCCCATATAAGGATAAATTTGAAGAAGGTGAATTTCGTAAACGTGTGCAGTTCATGTACGGTGGAAAACTACGAATAATCAGATTTAGGTATAAGGGTACCAATCCGGAAGCGATCCTTGATCGCTTACCTACAGCAAAAATCATTTCACACGATAATGAAGGATTCGTCATAACTGCTGAGACTTTTGGGGATGGAATAGATATGTGGATCAGAAGTCAAGGTAATTTGATAGAATTATTATAATCATAAGCAAATTAAGGGGTTAATATGGAAACGATGACCAATAGGTTTTTTACATCAATTGATTTAAATGATCACCCACTTTCACATTCAAAATTACCATTGAAGGTGAGTTACTTCTCCTTGTTAAAATCATTTGCGGAAAACGTCTATGAAAATGAGCTTACTTCAGAAACACTTAACGAGTATAAAAAGATGTTTGATATTTCCTCTGTTCCTGAATTATCCGCAAGTGAAGCCTTTTCATATCTTCTTAGACCTTGGAGAAGGAAAAATCTTATTTTGTTGAGATATGACCTGAATCTTATCAATTGTCCTTTTAACGTTGATCAGCAAAAGCTCAAATTTGAAATCATGAATCATGCTGCTTCAATTTGCACAAAAAGCCAATACAAAACGTTTTGCAGATGTTTTGAAAAAAAATATAGTCTTAGATCAAACGATAAATTGTCAGAGTTTGGAAATGAGTTAAAGCTACAATCAGAAAACAATCGAAAAGTTTTGAGTTCTAATTGCAAAAGAATGATAATAACTGCCAATATGAGTTCCGGAAAATCAACTATGATAAATGCAATCGTAGGAAAGAAAATCGTAAAAACAGCACAGGAAGTGTGTACGGGTAATGTGAGCTATATATATAGCAAACCATTTGAAGATAATCATATACACATGGTTTTCGATAAACCTACGATCAATGCAAATGATGAGGAGTTGTTATCTAATGACTGGGATAAGAAAAAGTACATAGCTACATATTTTAATCTATCTTTTCACCAAAATGAAAGATGGAGTCTTATTGATACTCCGGGCGTGAACTCGTCAATGAATAAACAACATGGACGTATCACAAGGAGTACTCTCGAACAAAGAGAATATGATGCTATAATCCATGTTCTTAATGCTCAGCAATTGGGTACAGATGAGGAAATAGCTCATTTGCGTTGGCTGAAAAAACACGTTCAGGACAGACTTATTATATTTGCATTAAACAAGCTCGATGTCTTTAATTCTAAGGAAGACAACATAGACAGCAGTATGGACCTTGTTAGAGCAGACCTTGAAAAGATAGGTTTTGAAAATCCTATAATATGTCCTATGTCTGCGTATTTTGCCTTTCTTTTAAAGAAAAAGAAACTCGGAGCATGTTTTACTGAAGATGAGCAGGATGAGTATGATCTTTATGTCAAAAAATTCAAAAGGTCTGCATATGATTTGTCACGATTCTATCCTCAGATACAGATAAAATCGAATGATGATGAGTTCACGGTTCTTATGAAAAAATGTGGGTTCTATGGATTTGAAAAAGTGATCTTTGGAGCGGGCAAGTTAATTAAACAGTATCAGAATCAAAGTTCAGTATCAAAACCTGAAATAATAACAGAGAAAAATGCTCAGGTTAATAGTAATCAAGAAGACCAAAAAGCTGAGCTTCCATCTTCTAAAAGTCAGCAGCAATTATCAGAATTGTTGGAGAAATTAGAGACACTATCTGACGACATTAACAGGGGAAAACTGAATTATGAAGAACGGAGATTTAGATGAAAAAAGTATTTATCAAATACAATCCATACAAGCTTGAAACTGAGATTAATATTGAAGGAAAAGCTCCAGCGCATAATAGTCAGTTGACCGAAAAAGCTGCACCAGGAAACGGACTTCAGGAATGGATTGAGGAATTGCCAAAGATACTTAGGAACGAATATGATGATGACTCCTTTGAAATAACATTTCATGGCATTATGCTGGATTATGATGATATTGCTGAGATATTTAATAGAGCACTTGAGCTTGGAATTATATCAAATGTTGAATTAAAATGGATTCCTGCTAAAGAAACCGCCGACAAGGAAAAACTAAGTGAAGCTGTTTTTGACGAAATAATTCATGGCCCTTTTGAAGAACTCAGATCGGAGGATATAAAAAAAGATTTTGCCCTTGCTCAGAGTGAAGATCTTGAAGTATATTTTGTTTCTGCAAATGGTGCGGGAAAATCGACTTTGATAAATTCAATGCTGGGGATTAATCTAATGCCGACAAGGCAGGAGGCGTGTACAGCTACATTAGTTCGGATAAGAAATAATAAACGATGTGATTGGAATGCATTAGCTTATGATATAGAAGGAAACCTTGTGGGCTTTTATCCAGCTATTGATGGTAATACAATGAACGGGCTGAATTCCGATCCTAATGTATCTACGATCAAGGTCAACGGAAATATTCCGTTTGTACAATCAGATGATGTGTCACTTGTACTTATTGATACTCCCGGACCTAATAATTCGAGAGATCCCGAGCATGGAAAAGTTCAGA
>JAFTYF010000064.1 GCA_017461395.1 Ruminococcus sp. | reverse complement strand
CTTGTATATTTTTCTTTTGTTGACATAAGTGCTTTATCGTGCAGCAGCTTCGGACTCTCGTTTATCATCTTTTCTATTTCCTGCATCCGATCGATGCAGATACTACACTCAGACAGTACATAGGTGTCAAGATTCCCGAGAATTTTACTCTCTTTAAGATTACTGAGAATGTATCGGTATATCTTTTTCTGCGAAGCTGTCAGGTATGCAGGAGGTTTAAGCTTGTCCGCACCTCCTTTAAGGCTGTTTTCTGCTGCAATCTTCGCTTCTTTTTCTTCGGAAGTCAGATGCTTTGATGTAACCGCTGCTGACTTCGCTGGACGTCCCATTCTCTCAGCTCCCTTCTGCTGCGTTACTGAAAATTTCATTTAGGGAATATTTTATGTATGGATAGGGGCAGTCGGTGGATTTACTCTTACATTTAATGCGATCAGACCCCCGGGGGGATCAATCCTCGAAGGACATCAGCAGAAATCTCACCTTTTTCTGCCATTTCATGATGAAAATCACACAAAGTGATGAGGTTTTTATCGTCAAGCCGCATGGAAAAATTCTTGTTCAGCGGCGTGATGTGATGCACTGAGAGATTCTCTGTATTCACTCGCTTGAGCGTGCCCGGAAGCTGACGCAAACAAGCTACACAGGCGAAATTGTCACGTATTTTTATATGCTCCCGCTTTTGTTTCCAGTCGCTTCCTGAGCGGAAATCAGAAAATTGTCTGTCTCTTTTATTCTTTGATTTCGGCTTTTTATCGCAGATATAACCTACATCATGGATTTTACCGCAGTATTTGCATGATTTTTTCATATTTTCAGACATCATTACAGCAAAGCCGTCCAATCAGGACGGCATGCTGCTTTAAGAGGAGGTTGTTATAACATCAATGCATCTGGATTATGGTTGCAGAGGACGGATTCGAACCGCCGACCTCGAGGTTATGAGCCTCGCGAGCTGCCGCTGCTCTACTCTGCCATAACCGTCCGAATGGACGGTTTAGGTATCAGCTGGAATGCATACTTCGGAGTGAAAACGTGCAGCAGAGAAAGGAATTTAAAACCACTGCACGGAAAAGCGTTTTGAGTACTCCGACTTTTCTTATTTTAATTATATCACATCTGGCTGATACGTCTACACGGCATTTCATACAAAATCAACATTTTCGAAATAAGGTGAGTCGAAAAACTCCTTCAATTCCACTCCGGCACCTTTAGCCATTGCTTTCACTGTCTCAATCGAGTAATTATGCCTTCCGCGTGAATAGATGGCGTAGTCGAGGGTAGATTTTGATATATCTGCTCTTTTGGATGCTTCTGATATGCTGATGCCTTTTTCTCCGAGAAGCTGGAGAAATCTGTACTTGATCGCTTCGCTGAGTGTCATATCATGCCTCCTCAGAACCGGTAAGCTCCATAAAACGGTCGAGCTCATCACGCCTGCTTTTTTCATCCTTGTTTGCTATCAAAATGTCGGCCGACAGTGAATAGATAGTTTTCATTGTATCAATAAACATCTCATCGACGATATTATTATACGGCATGATCACAGCACGCAAGATAAAGCCTTCTTTGACAGCGATAACGTATGTATCGTTTTCAAGTTTACGAGCAAAGTAGCTTCGGTCACTGACATCTTGCAGAGGCTTTAGATATTTGGGCTGCACAAAAAACAGTTTGCGGTTGCCTATCAGCAGAGTCAAAACAGTGCCTTTGTAATTTATATCCACACCCATGTCGCTAAGTGCGAATTCCTGAGGAGTGTTATCATCCTCGGTAAAAGGGAGCGGCATGCTGTTTATTCTGTAACTATCCCATTTGTTTTCGGGTATGTCAAGCAGAGGTCTTAAATTCTGCTCCTCCATGTACGGTAGTCCATACATAGGATAAGCAGAGAATCCGTCGCCTATCCACTGACAATCCTTGCCTTTCTGAATGATGATAGTTCGGCCTGCTCTCAATAGAGCCGATACATCTTTAAGCTTCATTCGATTTCCTCCATTCTTTAATTATTTCAAGCGTAGGCTTTTTGCCGAGGTAGTCCTCGAGCAGCTCAGAAGCCTCCATCCAGTCATAGCACACGGCGGTTTTATATCCCTGCTCCGTCAGATTTTTCAGCCACTTCTTCTGTTCCTTGGTAGTGCGATTCTTCCCTACTTTCATCTCGATGTATAAACCGAGATAGCCGTCTCTTCCTACAGGCAGCACAAGGTCGGGAACTCCTGCTTTTACACCCTCGGTTTTTAATCTTGCGGCAGTAACCTTGTCACGCTTTCCACCATTCGGAACATGATAGAGGAGCGCCAGCTCAGGATATTTGCTCTCAAAATACATCGCCCAGCGGAATAGCGATATCTGTTCTACGCTTTCCTTGTTCGTGGTTTTCGTCTGCATTGCAAATCAGCGTCCTTTCTGTAAAATCTTGCATATATGTAAACGCCGCCATTAACATCGTTGAGAATCCTGCGTGCTTCAGCGAAGTAATAGCCGTCGTAATATTTTTCATATTCACGGGCATTGTCAGTGTCTCTTGCCAACTCCATAACTTTACGCCCGGAAAGGCGGCCGTCTCTTGTCTTTGCCGGAGGGTGAATGAGATTCTTTGATTCACACCAGTGTTTCTTTGTTCCGATAGGTTCTTTTATCAGATACTTAGCTATGCCGACAAGTCCTGTTTCGTCAAACTGCAAAGGAAAGATATTGATATATCCCCTGCCCCAGATTCGGGCAACCTCTGCCGGTGACACTTGCCCGTCAATTACCAGATGATGATGATATCTTCCGCTGCGCTTGCCCTTTTCTGTGACTGCGACATATTTTGCATTCGGCAGTCCTCTCTTTTTACGGTAATAATTCAGCCGCTTGAAAAAATTCTGTAGTTCTCTTATTGCTCTTTCATCAGATTCAGGATGATTGTCATTTGTGTAAGACAAATTTAACTGCATATCATTTTCAGTAAAGTTTGCATTAAGAATACGGATAAGCTTATTCTCACGCTCAATCTGATTAAGACGCTTCATCACATCACTGGTAGGTCGGGATTTCTTTCTTCTGCGTGAAGCTTTTCTGTAGACAGGATACATATTTACTTCAAGATAATTTCCACACTTGTAATATTTCTCTCTGTACTGGCATCTCATTTTTATATTCCTTTCAAATCCTGATATACATCCTCTGCTTTAATGCGTTTAGGCTTCGTCGTTAAGTTATGATACATTACAAGTATACAATACACCAGCTTCAGGTGCGTGCTTTTATACTATTATAATAGTATAGCTGTCAGTAAGCTGCTGCTATGATTCAGCGGCAGCTTTTTCCTCTTTAATTTCTTTCAATGTATTCGCCGTAGCCCCGATAAGCTTTTCCGTTTGTTCTATGAAAACGCTCTTTTCCTGCTCCTCGGCATTTCTGATAAACCCGACCAGCTTTGCAAGTCCGCCGTAGACATTGGCAAGCATTGTTTTGAATGAATTTTTTTCAGCGTCAGTCGTCTGCTCCTGAGAGCTTCTGATTTTCGTAAGCTGAGCTTCATATGAAGTTTCGAGCTTCTTACGCTCCTCTTCCTGCTCT